>NZ_JBFAXY010000014.1:8465-185148 GCF_040681035.1 Nocardia sp. NPDC051911 | reverse complement strand
CGAGACCGAGCATCCGCCGTTCGCGGCCCGGCTCGCGTCCGAGCGGCCGCCGCGTCCGCGACGAAGTCGCCAGAGGCGGTCGCTCGGACGCGAGCCACAAGGGGGCCGCGAACACGCCGCGACGCAGTCGCGGCAAATCCAGCACAGTACTGTGGTGAGGCACCTATTTCGAGATGGAGCACAGCAGACGTGACCAGGTTCGACAGCATCGAGCGCGCAGTCGCCGATATCGCCGCCGGTAAGGCGGTCGTCGTCGTCGACGACGAGGACCGCGAGAACGAGGGCGACCTCATCTTCGCGGCGGAGAAGGCCACCCCGGAACTGGTCGCCTTCATGATCCGCTACACGTCCGGTTACATCTGCGTGCCGCTCACCGGCGACGACTGCGATCGGCTCGGCCTGCCGCCGATGTACGCGATGAACCAGGACAAGCACGGCACCGCCTACACCGTCTCGGTGGACGCGCGCGAGGGTGTCACGACCGGTATCTCCGGCGCCGACCGCGCCACCACGATGCGGTTGCTGGCCGACGCCGACGCGAAGGCCGACGATTTCACCAGGCCCGGCCATGTGGTGCCGTTGCGCGCCAAGGATGGTGGTGTGCTGCGCAGGCCGGGTCACACCGAGGCCGCGGTGGATCTGGCACGCATGGCCGGCTTGCGTCCGGCGGGCGTGATCTGCGAGATCGTCAGCCAGAAGGACGAGGGCCACATGGCCCGGACCGAGGAGTTGCGCGTCTTCGCCGACGAGCACGAGCTCGCGCTGATCTCGATCGCGGACATGATCGCGTGGCGGCGCAGGCACGAGAAGCATGTGGTGCGCGTGGCCGAGGCGCGCATCCCCACCGCGCACGGCGAGTTCATGGCCGTCGGCTATCAGAGCATCTACGACGAGGTCGAGCACGTCGCGCTGGTGCGTGGCGACATCACCGACGGCGACGACATCCTGGTCCGCGTGCACTCGGAGTGCCTGACCGGTGACGTGTTCGGATCGTTGCGCTGCGACTGCGGTCCGCAGCTGGATGCCGCGTTGGAGATGGTGGCGGCCGAGGGGCGCGGTGTCGTGCTGTACATGCGCGGTCACGAAGGCCGCGGCATCGGCCTGATGCACAAGTTGCAGGCCTACCAGCTGCAGGACTCCGGCCACGACACGGTCGACGCGAATCTCGAACTCGGCCTGCCCGCGGATGCCCGCGATTACGGCACCGGCGCGCAGATCCTGGTGGATCTGGGCATCCGGTCGATGCGATTGCTCACCAACAATCCGGCCAAGCGGGTCGGCTTGGACGGCTACGGCCTGCGGATCACCGAGCGGGTGCCGATGCCGTTGCGCGCGAACGCGGAGAACCTGCGCTACCTGCGCACCAAGCGGGACCGAATGGGTCACGACCTGATCGGCCTCGACGAGCTGGATCTCGGCGAGACCGCCCACTGAACTGCGAACAGACTCCGAAAGGCGGACATCGATGAGCGGTACCGGGGTACCGACTTTCGCGCTGGCGGACGCCAAGGACCTCTCCTTGGGCATCGTCGCCTCGCGCTGGCACACCCAGATCTGCGACACCTTGCTGGCGAACGCAGAGCGGGTGGCCAAGGACGCGGGCGTCCAGCAGATCACGGTGGTGCGCTGCGCGGGTGCGATGGAGCTGCCCGTGGTGGCCCAGGAGCTGGCCAAGTCGCATGACGCGGTGGTGGCGCTCGGTGTGGTGATCCGCGGTGACACCCCGCATTTCGAGTACGTCTGCGACGCGGTGACCGCGGGGCTCACCCGGGTTTCGCTGGACGAGGGCACGCCGGTCGCGAACGGAGTGCTCACCACCAACAACGAGCGGCAGGCCCTGGATCGGGCCGGGCTGCCGGAGTCCCAAGAGAACAAGGGCGAGCAGGCGGCCGCCGCGGCGCTGGACGCCGCGCTGACACTGCGCGCTCTGCGACAGTCCGCGTAGCGATGCCGGTCGTTCGCATCTTTCGCAGGAATGTGGGCCCGGCCGACGACACGTCGGAGTGGGATTTCGAGGTGCGGCCCCGGCGCGCGGTGCGGACGGCCTGGATCGCGGCGGTGCTGGTGGCGGCCGCGTTCACCGTGGGTGGTGTCTGGCTGCGCACCGGGTCTACCGGCGTCAACTTCCGGGTGGCCGATCAGCTCGCGATGATCGGGATCGGTGTGCTCGGCGCCGCGGCCGTGCTGTTACTGACCAGGCCACGGGTGCGGGTCGGCGCGCGGGGCGTGTCGGTGCGAAATATTCTGGGCGACAAAGATTTTCCCTGGGACTATATCCGAGGCGTGTCGTTCCCGGATCGGAAGTCCTGGGCGCGCCTGGAGTTGGTCGACGACGACTACGTCCCGCTGCTGGCGATCCGCTCGAACGACAAGGAGCACGCGGCGCGGGCGATGGCCCGGTTGCGGGAACTGGGCGCGAAATATTCCGGGAGGAAGTGATCGGGTGCGGTGTGCGGCCATCCGGCTCGCGCGGCCCCGCGTGCTGATCTAACCTCGCCGCCATGGAGCCAGGTGCGTTCGTCCTCGCGGCGGCTTTCGCCGACGATCCACTGATGACCTACTTCTGGCCGGGAGCGTCACGGCGGCGGAAAGCGTTGCCGCCGTTCTGGGATTCGCGCATCGCGTCGCGCCGGGAGAACGGTCTGGTCGACCTCGCGCACGACGCGGAGGGCAACCTCGCCTGTGTGGCGCTGTGGGAACCGGCGCACGTGGTGTCACCGACGGCGAAGCCGTTGACCTTACTGCGCGCCTTGGGGTCGAGCACCGCTCGGGCGCTGGCCGCCGGGCGGCACATGGAGCATGCGCGACCGGCGGCACCGCATCTGTATCTGGCCGCCATCGGGACGTTGCCCCGCGCACAGGGCCGGGGACTGGCGAGCGCGCTGCTCGAGCGTCGGTTGGCGGCGGCCGAGGAGGACTGTTTCCTCATCTCGAACACCAGCGGCACGGTGCCCTTCTACGAGCGATTCGGTTTCGTGCGGCAAGGTGAGCTGCCGATCGGCCGAGGTCCGATCGTGTATCCCATGGTCCGGAGTAAATAGCCGCAGTGCGCCCCGGCGGGCACGCCGATCACTCGATGTGCCACAGCCGGGACGCGGACGGGCGGTCGCGACCGAGCCCGCTGGTTCGATCAATGCGTATCGCCGAGGACCGCGCCTTCTCGTCGCGGATCCGCGCCGCCGATCCAGCCGTCGGAGCCGTTGCGTTTCAAGGCGCTGAGGCCGCTGGACTGGGGCGCCACCGAGACCTGATGGCCCAGTTGGCGCAACCGCAGCACCAGCGGGTCGTGGTCGCCGTTGTCGGTGGCGTTGATCGCCGGATGCTCGCCGCCGATACCGGTGGACGGACTGTTGCCAGCGCCGAACGCGACCGCGGAGACCGCCTGCTGCGGATCCAGGCCCCAGTCGAACATGTTGACCAGCGTTTTCACCACGAACTGGATGATCACCGAACCGCCGGGCGAGCCCGCGACATGCGTGAGTTCGCCGCGCGAGCCGTCGGGCGCCTTGCCGAAGATCAGCGTCGGGCTCATGGAGCTGCGCGGGCGCTTGCCCGGCTGGACCCGGTTGGCCATCGGCACGCCGTCGGCGCCGAGCGGGTCGGCGTTGAAGTCGGTGAGCTGATTGTTCAGCACGAAGCCGTCGACCAGGTGGAACGAACCGAACGCCGACTCCACGGTGGTGGTCATCGCCGCGGCGTTGCCGTACTTGTCGACCACCGAGATGTGGCTGGTGCCGTGCTCGGGCGGTTGCGGGCCGACGCCGAGCGGCACGGGGCCGAAGTCACCCGGCTGCGCGGTGCCCATGCTGCGGTTCGGATCGATCAGCCCGGCACGCTGTCGCAGATAGTCGCGATTCAGCAAGGTTTGCGCCGAATTGCCCGGCAGCGGCACGAAATCCGTGTCGGCCACGTACTTGTTGCGATCGGCGTAGGCGAGGCGTTCGGCCTCCGTGATCAAGTGCACGGCCTGGGCGTTGGGCTTGCCGCCGTTGCGGTCGATGCTGTCCGGACGCAGGGCGGCCAGGTCGAAGTTCTCCAGGATGCCCAAGGCCGCGGCGACGGTGATGCCGCCCGACGAGGGACTCGGCATGCCGCAGAGTTCGTGCTCGCGGTAGCTCGTGCACAGCGCGGTGCGCTTCTTCGCCTGGTAACCGGCCAAGTCCTGGGTGGCGATCAGGCCGGGAGTGCGCCCGCCGGAGGCCCGGCCCGCGGCCGCGACGATGTCCTGGGCGACGGCGCCGGTGTAGAAGGCCTGCGCGCCCTCGGTGGCGACGGCGCCGAGCGTCTTGGCCATGGCGGGGTTGGTCAGGACGGTGTCGGCGGCCTTCGGGCTACCGTCCGGGTTGAGGAAATACGCCTTGGCGTCTTCGTCCGCGGCCAGGTCCTTGGCCGACTCCGCGATCTGTCCCGCGAGGCGGGGACTGATCGGGAAGCCCTGATCTGCCAGTCCGATGGCGGGGTCGAACAGTTCGCGCCACGCGGTCTTGCCGTGGTCGTGGTGCGCCAGTTCGAGCATCCGAAGTACGCCGGGCACGCCGATGGAGCGGCCGCTGGCCCGCGTGTTCGGCTTGGGTTCGGTGCGATCGATGTCGCTGATCCAGCGCAGATAGTTCTCGGTGGCCGCGGCGGGCGCCACCTCGCGGCCGTCGTAGGCGTCCACGGACTTGGTGTTCGCGTCGTAGTAGACCAGGAACGCACCGCCGCCGATGCCGGACGCCTGCGGCTCGACCAGGCCGAGCACCGTCTGCGCCGCGATCAGCGCGTCGGCCGCGGTGCCACCGTCGCGCAGCACCTCACACGCGGCTTTCGTCGACAGCGGGTTCGCCGTGGACACCGCGAAGGTATGTGTACGCACCGGCGTCATGTTCGCGCGATAGCCGGTCGCTATCTCCGGGTTGGTGCTGAGATCCTTGGTGCCGCTGCCCGCGGGCCCCGCCGCGGTGGCCGACACCGGTGTGCCGTTCGGCACCGTCTCGCAGACGCCGCCCGCCTGGCTTTCGCCGGACGAGCAGGCGGTGGCCATGCCGACGGTTAGTGCGAACGCCGCCGCCGCGGCGACCCAAGTTCCTCGCTTGCGCCCCATGCCGGGACTCTAACGCTCGGTACCGACAGCCGCGCCGGTTTCCTTCCCACCGGCGAAATCCCCCTGGCCGCAGCGTGTGTCGAGGTCGAGACGGTATGGGTGGTCGCCGCGTGCACCGGCGGTGCGCCATGCTCGGCCGGTAGGCTGGGCCGAGTGGCGATCGAGGCGGTGCTGTTCGACTTCTCCGGGACCTTGTTCCGCCTGGAGGCCGACGAATCCTGGTACGCGGACCTGACGCGGCCGGACGGGCAGGCGTTCGACGTGGACGAGAAGGCCGAGATCATGCGGCGGATGACGGCGCCGGTCCACCACGTCATCGAATTCGACGACGAGACGCAGTACGCCTGGGACCACCGCGACCTGGACCCCGCGCTGCATCGCAAGGTGATGATGAAGGTGCTGCGCACATCGGGAGTGCCCACCGACGAGGACGCCGAACGACTGTACGCCCGGCTGCTGGACCCGCTGGAGTGGACGCCGTACCCCGACAGCGAAGCCGTCCTCGATCTGCTTGCGGCGCAGGGTGTTCCGGTCGCGGTGGTGAGCAATATCCCGTTCGACATCCGTCCGTCGTTCGCGGCGCGCGGCTGGGATCGGCTGGTCGGCGCGTTCACCCTCTCCTACGAGGTCGGTGTCATGAAGCCCGATCCGGAGATCTTCCGTTCCGCCTTGGGCGAACTGGGTGTGGCCGCCGAGTCCGCGCTGATGATCGGCGACAGCGCCGAGGCCGACGGCGGCGCCGAGGCGCTGGGCAGCCGCTTCGCTCTGGTCGAGGCCCTGCCCACCACCGAGCGCCCGGACGCGCTGCTGGCCGCGTTGCGGCGGCACGGTCTCGTGGAGTAACCCGCGCGGATCCCGCCCGGTTCATTTGCCGAAGTCCGAGTTGTGCAGGACATCACCGTGTTACGGTGCGATTCCGGCGTGTTCGAAGGTGCGCCGGAAGGTTCGGTACCAACGGGGGTACGGCTGTGAGCTTGGCGTTCTCCGGTGAGGAGCCCTCCGTCGGCGTGGAAACGGCCATGCCGGCGGCGGTTCGGGACGTGCGGGAAGCCGTCGCCGGGATGGCGGGATTCGGACTCGCCTATCCCGTGCTGATGAATCTGACGCGCGGCGGCGACGCGGCCGCCACGGCATCCACCCAGTTCTGCGTCGCGTGGGCGCTGGGGCTGCTCGTGCTCGGATTCGCCGAGGGCGCGCCGGCCGTCCGCAAGCTGACGATCGCGCTGGCGCTCCTGCAGGCGGTCGTCGGGTGCTGGGCGATCAGGGACCTCGCGAGCGTCCCGCCCGTCGTCGGCGTCGTCGCCGCGGGGTACTCGGTGGCTACCTCGGTGGCCGTCGTGCACCTGCTGTGCCGTCCGGAAGCCAAGGGCTGGTTCGGCGTCCCCGTGCCATGACCGCAGCCGGGAGCCGCCGTCGGCCGGGCTGTCGGTCCCGGTCTATACGCTGGATGGGTGGCAGATCCAGCGACGTACCGGCCCGCGCCGGGCACGATCCCCGTCGAACCCGGTGTCTACAAATTCCGGGACGCCCATCGGCAGGTCATCTACGTCGGCAAGGCCAAGAGCCTGCGCAGCAGGCTGAACTCGTATTTCGCCGACGTCGCCGGGCTGCATCCACGCACAAGGCAGATGGTCACCACGGCCGCGAGCGTCGAGTGGACGGTCGTCTCCACCGAGGTGGAGGCGCTGCAGCTGGAATACAACTGGATCAAGGAGTTCGATCCGCGCTTCAACGTCCGCTACCGCGACGACAAGTCCTACCCGGTACTCGCCGTCACCTTGAACGAGGAATATCCGCGGTTGTTCGTCTACCGCGGCGCGCGCCGCAAAGGCGTCCGCTATTTCGGCCCCTTCGCGCACGCTTGGGCCATCCGCGAGACGCTCGATCTGCTGCTGCGGGTGTTTCCCGCGCGCACCTGCTCCAACGGAGTCTTCCGGCGGCATAGTCAGATCGGGCGCCCCTGCCTGCTCGGCTACATCGACAAATGCTCGGCCCCGTGCGTCGGGCGGGTGAGCGCCGAAGAACACCGCGCGATCGTCGACGACTTCTGCGACTTCCTCGCAGGCCGCACCGATCGCTTGGTCCGGGAGCTGGAGCGCCGCATGCACGCGGCCGCCGAAGACCTGGACTTCGAGACCGCCGCCCGGCTGCGTGACGACGTCCAGGCGCTGCGCCGCGCGCTGGAGAAGCAGGCGGTGGTGCTCGGCACGGGCACCGACGCCGACGTCATCGCCTTCGCCACCGACGAACTGGAAGTGGCGGTGCAGGTCTTCCATGTGCGCGACGGCCGAGTGCGCGGCCAGCGCGGCTGGGTGGTCGACAAGTCGGGCGACGCGGTCGACGTCCCGGAGGCGGGCGGGGAACTCGCTGCGCTGGTCGAGCAGTTCCTCACTCAGTTCTACGGCGAGCAGGTCGCGGTGGCCGAGCAGGCGGCCGACGAGCAGCCCGCCGCCGTGGTGCCCCGGGAAGTACTCGTGCCCGAGTTGCCCGCCGACGTCGAGCAGATCCAGCAGTGGTTGTCGGACCTGCGCGGTTCGGCGGTGAAGCTGCGCGTGCCCCAGCGCGGGGACAAGAAGGCGCTGGCCGAGACCGTGCAGCGCAACGCGATGGAGGCGCTGGCCCAGCACAAGCTGAAGCGAGCGGGCGATCTGACGTCGAGATCGCAAGCGCTGCAAGAGATCCAGGACGCCCTCGAGCTGGACACCGCGCCGCTGCGCATCGAGTGCGTCGACGTCAGCCACGTGCAGGGGACCGATGTGGTCGCCTCGCTCGTGGTCTTCGAGGACGGTCTGGCCCGCAAGTCGGAGTACCGCCACTACACGATCCGGGAGGCGGCGGGCGAAGGCCGCTCCGACGACGTCGGCAGCATCGCCGAGGTGACCCGCCGCCGGTTCCTCAAGTTGCGTCGCGAGCGCGACATGATGGAGCACGAGGACCTCGCCGCGACCGGAAGCGACGACGACGCGCTGGACCTCACCTCCCGTCCCGGCATCGATCCCAGCACCGGACGCCCGCGCAAGTTCTCCTATCCGCCCAACCTGTTCGTCGTCGACGGCGGCGCGCCCCAGGTCGCCGCGGCGGCCGAGGTGCTCGACGAGCTGGGCATCACCGATGTCGCGGTGGTCGGCCTGGCCAAACGGCTCGAGGAGGTGTGGGTGCCCGGCGAGAGCGACCCGGTGATCCTGCCGCGCACGAGCGAGGCGCTGTATCTGCTGCAACGGGTCCGCGACGAGGCGCACCGCTTCGCCATCACGTTCCATCGCAGCAAACGCTCCCGCCGGATGACCGCTTCGGCCCTGGACTCGGTGCCGGGGCTCGGAACGGCGCGCCGGACCGCGCTGGTCACCCATTTCGGATCGGTGGCCAAGCTGAAGCAGGCCACGGTCGAGGAGATCACCGAGGTGCCCGGCATCGGGTTGGCGACCGCGAAAGCGGTCCTTGCGGCGCTCGAGTCCGAATAGTCAGTCGACAGTGCACCGGAAGTTTCGGTTTCGCGTACGTTGTGTCTGCGGCAGATACCGAAACCGGTGCGCGATGATCGGAAGGCACCCCAGAGACGGATCCGGTAGGACATGACACGCGTCGAATCGAACAGCAGTGCGGGCAACCCGCCGACGAGCGCGGGACGAGTGGCCTCGTCCAGCGCCGTCGGCGGGGCGAACCCGCAGGTCGAGGTCGTGATCGTGACCGGGCTCTCTGGCGCGGGCCGAGGCACCGCCGCCCGTGTGCTCGAGGACCTCGGCTGGTACGTGGCCGACAACCTGCCCCCAGAGCTGTTCGGGCGGATGGTGGAGCTGGGTGCCTCCGCCAAGCCGCCGATCCGCCGTCTCGCGCTGGTCATGGACGTGCGCAGCCGGTTCTTCACCGGTGATCTGTCGGTGGTCACCGAGCAGTTGCGGACGCTCGGCGTGCGCACCAGGGTCCTCTTCCTCGAGGCATCCGATGACGTGCTGATCCGCCGTTTCGGTTTCGCGCGGCGGAGGCATCCGCTGCAGAGCGAGAGCAAGGACGGCACGCTGTCGGCAGGCATCGCCGCCGAGCGGGTGCGGCTGTCCGCCGTGAAG
Organism: Nocardia sp. NPDC051911; assembly: GCF_040681035.1. Lineage (NCBI taxonomy): Bacteria > Bacillati > Actinomycetota > Actinomycetes > Mycobacteriales > Nocardiaceae > Nocardia > Nocardia sp. NPDC051911. The sequence continues at coordinate 176,001 of NZ_JBFAXY010000014.1, read as the reverse complement.
GCCGCCGCCGACCTGGTGATCGACACCACCGAGCTGTCCATCCATCAGCTGCACCGCAAGATGGAGGAGGCCTACGGCGGCGGCGCGCCCTCCGCGTTGCAGCTCACCGTGCAGTCGTTCGGCTTCAAGTACGGAGTTCCGCTGGACGCCGACATGGTGTTAGATGTCCGTTTTCTACCCAATCCGCATTGGATACCGGAGTTGCGGGAACATACCGGTCAGGAGACGGTGGTCAGCGAGTACGTGCTGTCGCGTCCCGGTGCGGAGGATTACCTGCGTACCTGCCACCACCTGGTCGAGCTGACCACGAACGGTTACCGCCAAGAGGGGAAGCGATACATGACGGTCGCAGTGGGCTGCACCGGAGGCAAGCACCGGAGCGTCGCGATTGCCGAGGCACTGGGCGAGTTGATGAGCGAGGTCACCGGCGGCGCGGAGGAGTCCGCCGACGTGGTCCGGGTCGTGCATCGAGATCTGGGGCGAGAATGACCGGTTGGGAATCCAATCCCAGCATCGTCGCGCTGGGTGGCGGACACGGCCTGTACGCGACACTGACCGCGGTGCGGCGGCTGACCAGGAAGATCTGCGCGGTGGTCACCGTCGCCGACGACGGCGGCTCCTCGGGGCGACTACGCGCCGAGTTGGGGGTGCTGCCGCCGGGCGATCTCCGGATGGCGCTGGCCGCTTTGGCCGCGGACGCCGACGGCGTCTGGACGCGGACCGTGCAGCATCGGTTCGGCGGAACCGGCGCGCTGGCCGGGCACTCCGTGGGCAACCTGATCCTGGCCGGGCTCACCGAGGTGCTCGGCGATCCGGTGGCCGCCCTGGACGAAGTCGCCCGCATGTTGCGCATCACCGGCCGGGTGCTGCCCATGTCGCCGATCGCGCTGGACATCGAGGCGGATGTATCCGGGCTGGAGGCCGATCCGCGGGTGAGCCGGTGCATTCGCGGCCAAGTTGCCATCGCCACCACGCCGGGTAAGGTGCGGCGGGTGCGGCTGATTCCGTCCGATCCACCGGCCGGTCCGGAGGCGACCTCGGCGATCGAACACGCCGATGTCGTGGTGCTGGGCCCGGGATCGTGGTTCACCAGCGTGATTCCGCACGTCCTCATCCCCGAGCTACGGGAGGCCCTGGTGTACACCAGGGCGCGGAAAGTGCTGGTGCTCAATCTCGCCGCGGAGCCGGGGGAGACCGCGGGGTTCTCCGCGGAGCGGCATTTGCATGTATTGTCCCAGCACGCACCGGAATTCGTCGTCGATGAGGTGCTGGTCGATTCCGGCTGCGTGCCGGAGGGCCGCGAGCGGGAACATGTGGCCAGGGCTGCCGAACAGTTGCGGGCACGAGTAACCTTCTCCGATGTCGCCGAAGCGGGAACGGACCGGCATCACCCCGGAAAGCTTGCCGCCGCACTGGATCAACTGATCCGGCAACCTCGGCCGCAAATGGCAGGGCTTCGAGTCGAGGGACGGCACATGGGTCAGGATGTGCGTTCCGGGTTGGGTGGAAAGGAGCGCGTCCCGTGGCGATGACAGCCGATGTAAAAGACGAGCTGAGCAGGCTCACGGTGTCGCAGGTGAGTTCCCGCAAGGCGGAACTGTCCGCTCTGCTGCGTTTCGCGGGTGGCCTGCACATCGTCGGCGGCCGGGTGATCGTCGAGGCCGAGGTGGACATGGGGTCCATCGCGCGCAGGCTGCGCCGGGAGATCTTCGAGCTCTACGGCTATGGCTCCGACGTGCACGTGCTCGGCGCGGGTGGACTGCGCAAGACCTCCCGGTACGTGGTGCGGGTGTCGAAGGAGGGCGAGGCGCTGGCCCGGCAGACCGGTCTGCTCGATGTCCGCGGCCGTCCGGTGCGCGGCCTGCCCGCGCAGGTGGTCGGCGGCAGCATCGCCGACGCCGAAGCCGCTTGGCGCGGTGCGTTTCTCGCCCACGGCTCGCTCACCGAGCCCGGACGTTCCTCGGCCCTCGAGGTCAGCTGCCCCGGCCCCGAGGCGGCGCTGGCGCTGGTCGGCGCGGCCCGTCGGCTCGGCATCACGGCCAAGGCGCGGGAGGTACGCGGCACCGATCGCGTGGTGGTGCGCGACGGTGAGGCGATCGGCGCGCTGCTGACCAGGATGGGCGCGCACGGCACCAGGATGGTGTGGGAGGAGCGCAGGCTGCGCCGCGAGGTGCGCGCGACCGCGAATCGGCTGGCCAACTTCGACGACGCCAATCTGCGCCGCTCGGCGCGTGCCGCGGTCGCCGCGGCGGCGCGGGTGGAACGCGCGCTGGAGATCCTCAGCGACGACGTGCCCGATCATCTCGCCGCCGCAGGCCGGTTGCGAGTGCAGCACCGGCAGGCCTCGCTGGAGGAACTCGGCCAGCTCGCCGATCCGCCGATGACGAAAGACGCTGTCGCGGGCCGCATCCGGCGGCTGCTGTCGATGGCCGACCGGCGGGCCAAGGAACTGGGCGTACCGGACACCGAATCGGCCGTCACGGCCGAACTGCTCGACGAAGCCTGAGCTCACGTTTCCCGCGATCCCCGCGCCGCCCCCGGCGCGGGGATCGCGGCGTTTCCGGCGGCCGGAACTCGTCCTGGTCGGGCGTCTGACCAGGCAACCCCGCGCTCACGAAAGCCAGGTGCGTGTCGGAGAGGTCACGGCAGGACGTTAGTGTGAGTGGACATCGGAATGATCCGCTGGAAAGTTGAGGAGCGATAACGTGACTGTCCGTGTAGGCATCAACGGCTTCGGTCGTATCGGACGTAACTTCTTCCGGGCGGTGGAGGCGCAGAAGGCGCTCGGCACCACCGACATCGAGATCGTCGCGGTCAACGACCTCACCGACAACGCGACCCTCGCGACCCTGCTCAAGTACGACTCGATCCTGGGCCGTCTGCCCCAGGACGTCTCGCTCGACGGCGACGACACCATCGTGGTGGGCGACCAGCGGATCAAGGCGCTGGCCATCAAGGAGGGCCCCGCCGCGCTGCCCTGGGGTGACCTGGGCGTCGACGTGGTCGTCGAGTCCACCGGCATCTTCACCGATGCCACCAAGGCCAAGGGCCACCTGGCCGCGGGCGCCAAGAAGGTGATCATCTCCGCGCCGGCCAAGGGCGAGGACATCACCATCGTCATGGGCGTCAACGACGACAAGTACGACGGCAGCCAGAACATCATCTCCAACGCCTCGTGCACCACCAACTGCCTCGGCCCGCTGGCCAAGGTGCTCAACGACGAGTTCGGCATCGAGCACGGCCTGATGACCACCATCCACGCCTACACCCAGGACCAGAACCTGCAGGACGGCCCGCACAGCGACCTGCGCCGCGCCCGCGCCGCCGCGCTGAACATTGTGCCCACCGGCACCGGCGCCGCCAAGGCCATCGGCTTGGTGCTGCCCGAGCTGCAGGGCAAGCTGGACGGCTACGCGCTGCGCGTCCCGGTGCCGACGGGCTCGGTCACCGACCTGACCGCCACCCTGCGCAAGTCGGCCTCGATCGAGGAGATCAACGCCGCCTACAAGGCCGCCGCCGAGGGCCCGCTGAAGGGCATCCTGAAGTACAACACCGACCCGATCGTCTCCAGCGACATCGTCACCGACCCGGCCTCCTCGATCTACGACGCGCCGCTCACCAAGGTGATCGACAACCAGGTCAAGGTTGTGTCCTGGTACGACAACGAGTGGGGCTACTCCAACCGTCTCGCCGATCTCATCGGCCTCGTCGGCAAGTCGCTCTGACGCGCATGGCTGTCAAGACACTCGCGGATCTGCTCGACGAGGGTGTCGAGGGCCGGGGCGTACTGGTGCGCTCCGATCTGAACGTGCCCCTCGACGACAAGGGACAGATCACCGACCCGGGCCGCATCATCGCCTCGGCGCCGACCATCAAGGCGCTCGCCGAAGCGGGCGCCAAAGTCGTCGTGACCGCGCACCTCGGCAGGCCGAAGGGCGGACCGGACCCGAAGCTTTCGCTGGCGCCGGTGGCCGCCAGGCTCGCCGAGGAGCTGGGCCGCAACGTGCAGCTCGCCGGTGACGTGGTGGGCCAGGACGCGCTCGCGCGGTCCGAGGGCCTCACCGACGGCGACGTGCTGCTGCTGGAGAACATCCGCTTCGACCCGCGCGAGACCAGCAAGGACGACGCCGACCGGGCCAAGCTGGCCGCGGCGCTGGTCGAGCTGGTCGGCGACGACGGCGCGTTCGTCTCCGACGGGTTCGGTGTGGTGCACCGCAAGCAGGCGTCGGTGTACGACGTCGCGCAGTCGCTGCCGCACTACGCGGGCAAGCTGGTCGCGGCCGAGGTCGAGGTACTGGCCAAGCTGACCGAGACGCCGGACCGGCCGTACGCGGTCGTGCTCGGCGGATCCAAGGTCTCCGACAAACTGGCGGTCATCGAAGCGCTCGCGCCGAAGGTCGACACGCTGGTGATCGGCGGCGGCATGTGCTTTACCTTCCTTGCCGCACAGGGCCTTTCGGTAGGCGCCTCGCTGTTGCAGCAAGAGATGGTCGACACCTGCAAGCGGCTGCTCGAGCAGTACGCCGACGTCATCCACCTGCCACGCGACATCGTGGTGGCCGACAAGTTCGCCGCGGACGCGGAGACGAAGGTCGTGCCCGCGCACGAGATCCCGGACGGCTGGCTGGGCCTGGACATCGGCCCGGATTCGGTTGACCGCTTCTCGGCGCTGCTGACCGAGGCGCGGACCGTGTTCTGGAACGGGCCGATGGGCGTGTTCGAGTTCGAGAAGTTCGCCGCGGGCACCCGCGGGGTGGCCGAGGCGATCGTGACGGCCACCGGCAAGGGCGCGTTCACCGTGGTCGGCGGCGGCGACTCGGCCGCGGCCGTGCGGGCGCTCGGCCTGCCCGAGGACGGCTTCTCGCACATCTCCACCGGTGGCGGCGCGTCGCTGGAGTACCTGGAGGGCAAAGAACTGCCCGGTATCGCGGTGTTGGAGGGCTGAGCATGGCACGCAAACCGCTCATCGCGGGCAACTGGAAGATGAACCTCAATCACCTCGAGGCCATCGCCCTGGTGCAGAAGATCGCATTCGCCCTGCCGGAGAAGTACTTCGACAAGGTGGACGTGGCGGTGATCCCGCCGTTCACCGACCTTCGCAGCGTGCAGACGCTGGTCGAAGGGGACAAGCTCCTGCTCACCTACGGTGGCCAGGACGTCTCGGTGCACGAGTCGGGCGCCTACACGGGCGAGATCAGCGCGAGCATGCTCGCCAAGCTGGGGTGCGCCTTCGTCGTGGTCGGGCACTCCGAACGGCGGCAGTACCACAACGAGGACGACGCCACGGTGCTGGCCAAGGCCAAGCAGGCGCTGAAGCACGGGATCACCCCGATCGTGTGCATCGGCGAGGGCTTGAACGTCCGCGAGGCGGGCACGCACGTCGAGTACAACCTCGAGCAACTGCGCGGTTCGCTGAAAGGCCTGACGGCGGAAGAGATCTCGAAGGTCGTCATCGCCTACGAGCCGGTGTGGGCGATCGGCACCGGCAAGGTCGCCACCCCCGCCGACGCGCAAGAGGTCTGCGGCGCGATCCGCGGGGAACTCGAGAAGCTCGCCTCGCCGGAGGTCGCGGCGGGCGTCCGCGTGCTCTACGGCGGGTCGGTGAACGCCAAGAACGTCGGAGAACTGGTCGCGCAGAGCGACATCGACGGCGCGCTGGTCGGCGGCGCTTCGCTCAAGGGTGACGAATTCGCCACTCTCTCCGCCATCGCCGCGGGCGGCCCCCTGCCCTGATACGGCGCTACACGCGACAGCCCGGTATCGCCGCTCCCGCGATGCCGGGCTGTTCGGCGTTTCCCAACGGTGAACCGCGGGCGCCATCCGGCCATGCGATGATAACGCAGCTCGATTCGCCAGTCGGACAAGGATTTCCGTGATAGCACGCAAGCTGTACGCCGCACTCCCGGTCGCGCTCGTCGCGCTGGCCACCCTCGCCGGCTGTTCCGGGGACGCCTCGCATGACGATCACGCCCACCGAGACGCGACGCAGGCCACCCCGGCAGCGGTGCAGCCGCAGCAGCAGGACGCCGGGCACCGCAGGCTGAACCAGCTCGTGGGGGAGTGGAAGGGCGAGAAGTCGACCTACATCGCGGGCGGCACGGCGGAGAACCCGATCCGAAGCGAGATAGTCTCGCGGTGGGTATGGATCGCCGAGACCGGCGGCAATTTCCTGCGGGAGGAAGCGACGGGAGTCTTCGGCGACAAGCCGTACTATCGGCTCGGTTTGCTGGGATTCGCACCGACGGATAACCGCTACGAGTGGACGACCGTCGACAGCGTCACGCCGATGACGATGAGTTACAAGGGCGCGAAGAACAGTGGCGGCGACACCGATATCGTCATGGCCGGGGAATTCACCGACCCCGGTGTGCTCGGGCCGCAGTTCGTCGGCAAGACCATCCCTATGCGCACGGTGATCCGGCCGGAGTCGGCCGATCGGGTGGTGATGGAGATCTACTTCGCGCCGCCCGGCGAGGCGGAGCGGGTCGCCGATCGCGTGGTACTCACGCGGAAGAAGTAGCGGGCACGTTCACTGCGCGTGCAGGACCAGTCCCGCGCCGTTGTCGTTGCGCACGGTAAGCGTGTCGGCGTCCACCGTGGCGGTGGTCTTGCCGTCCAGGGCTTTCAGAACGGCCTGCTCGACCTCCATCACCTCCGGCGAGCACATCATCTTCGTGGTGGCGATCCGGAAGGTGATCCGGGTGCCGGACACCTCGGCGCTGCCGGTCATGCGGTTGCATCCGGCGTTGCCGGAGACGCCGTTGTCCTCGGCGATGACGAGCGTCGGCTGCGCCTCGTCGAGAGCGCGTGAGCGGACCTGGCTGTTGTCGGTGATGAGCGCGGTGACCAGCCACTGCGTGCCCTCGACCGGTTTGTCCGGCTGGGCGATCTTCTTGTCGAGCAGAGTCACGGTGCGATCGGGGCTGTGCAGCGTGAGCCGGGTGTCCTCGAGCCGCCAGCTGGGCTCGGAATTCAGCAGCCCGCTGAGCCACTCGTCGGCGCCGTGCCGATCGTCCTCGCAGGCCATGAGGGTGGTGGCCAGGCCGGACACGTGGAGGACGTGGTCGTCGAAGGCGACCGCGCCGGTGAACTTGTTGCAGCCCGCGTCCGCAGCGATGCGGCTGTCGGTGAAACCGAGCGTCAGCGGACCGCCCCCGGGAATCGGAGCGCCCTGGACATCGGTCGAGAGGAAGGTGCGGCCCGCCGGGGTCGGTTCGTCGGCGCCCCGCTTCGGTTCGCCGCTCGAGCACCCGGTGATCGCCCAGAGGGCGAGCAGGACGACGGGTCCCAGCCGCGCCAAGTGTGCCACCATGCGGCGATGCTACCGATGATGCGCCGTCGCACCCGGATTTCGACGGTCGCGGCGTCGATGACTCGCCCCCACGCCTCGTACTCGTACTAGCATCTGTGCCGTGCACCGATGCTTCCCCATCACCCCGCCGCGCGCCTCCTGAGCGAGGTGTAGGTATCCAGCGCGCCACCGATCGGTGAGCGCGCGCTTCTCGGCATCGCCGTGCACCTCGCTTCCGCGACCCCATCCCTTTTGTCGCAGGAGCGCGATCCTTCATGTCCTCATCTGTATCCTCGGCCGGCCGTTCCGGGCTGGTCCACCTCGTCGGCGCCGGAATCCTTTGGGGCACCGGCGGTTTACTCGGCACGCTGTTGCACCGAGCCACCGGCCTGTCGCCCGTCGCGGTCGCCACCTGCCGCCTCGCCGTCGGCGGGCTGCTGCTGGTGGTCCTGCTCGCGGGAACGCGGCGGCCGTGGCCGCGAGATCCCCTGGCGTGGCGGCGGATCGGTGCGGTGGCCGGACTCGCTGCGGTTTTCCAGGGCGCCTATTTCGGCGCCGTGACGGCGTCGTCGGTGAGCCTCGCCACATTGCTCACGATCGGCATGTCGCCGGTGGTCGTCGCCGTGCTCGAGCACTGCACCGGAAGGCGTGCGGTGGACCGGCGCAGGGCGGCGACCATCGGCATCGCCCTCTGCGGACTGGCTCTGCTGGTCGGCGTGCCGACCGGCCACGCGGGCGCGGGCGGGTTGCTGGCGGGTGCGGCGCTCGCCTCGACGGCCGCGGCGGCGTTCGCGACGGTCACCGTGATCAACGCGGCGCCGGTACCGGGGCTCGACGCGATGACCACCACGGGCCTCGGGTTCACCGGAGGCGCGCTGTTGCTGGCTCCGCTCGCGGCTACCAGCGGTGTGGCGTTCGACCTGACGCCTCGCAGCGTCGCGCTGGTGCTCTTGCTCGGGCTGGCGCCGACCGCGGTGGCCTACACCCTGTACTTCCGCGGGCTGGCGGCGGCCGGTCCAGGGATCGCCGCGGTGCTCGCCCTGCTCGAGCCGCTGACGGGGGCGGTGCTGGCGGCGGTGGTCCTGGGCGAACGCCTCACCGCGTCGGGACTGGCGGGCGCCGCCTTGCTGATCGCCGCGGTGCTGCTCGCGGCGACCCAGGCACGACCGGCGGCACAGGCGCCGGATGCGGCGTCGGGGCGGTGTCTGTCCCACGACTAAGCTTCGGCGAGTGACGACCGCCGCGACGCTCCCGATTTCCACGTGGGCGCCGCTGCGTTCTCCGATCTACCGGGCGCTGTGGGTGGCGCAATTGGTGTCGAACCTGGGCACCTGGATGCAGACCGTCGGCGCGCAGTGGATCATGGTCGACCAGCCCAATGCGGCGGCGCTGGTGTCGTTCGTGCAGACCGCGATCACGCTTCCGGTGATGCTGCTGGCCATTCCGTCCGGCGTGATCGCCGACCTGCTGGATCGGCGCAGGCTGCTGCTCGGCGCGCAATCCGCGATGGCGGTGCTGGCCATGGTCCTCGCGGTCTCGACCGCGACCGGGCACACCACGCCGGCGGTGCTGCTCACCTTGCTGTTCCTGCTCGGTTGCGGTCAGGCGCTGACCGCACCGGCCTGGCAGGCGATCCAGCCGGAACTGGTCCCGCGCGAGCAGATCCCGGCGGCGTCGGCGCTGGGCAGCATGAACATCAATATCGGAAGGGCGGTGGGTCCGGCGCTGGCCGGTGTGCTGGTGTCGCTGTCCGGGCCGACGCTGGTGTTCGGGTTGAACGCGGTGTCGTTCGTCGGCATCGTCGCGGTGCTGACGGTGTGGCGCCGCCCCGCGACCGATCGGCGCCTGCCCACCGAGCGTCCGCTGGCGGCCTTGCAGGCGGGCACCCGGTTCATCCGCGCGGCGCCCGCCATTCGCCGGGTGCTGTTGCGCTCGATCCTGTTCATCGCACCCGCCAGCGCGGTGTGGGCGCTGCTGCCGGTGATCGCGCGGGATCAACTCGGGCTGTCGTCGTCCGGGTACGGCCTCATGCTCGGCGCCCTCGGCATCGGCGCGGTCCTCGGCGCGGCGGCGCTGTCACGGTTGCGCGCGTGGTTGACCCCCACACAGCGGTTGACCACCGCCGCGATCCTGTTCGGACTGGCCACGGCGGGCACCGCGCTGCTGCACGTCGTGCCGGTGGTACTGCTGCTGCTGGTGTTCGCGGGACTGGCCTGGCTGCTGGCGATGTCCACCATGAACTCGACCATGCAGCTGCTGCTGCCGTCCTGGGTGCGTGCCCGAGGGCTGTCGGTGTATCTGCTGGTCTTCATGGGTGGGCAGGCGATCGGCTCGCTGGTCTGGGGCGTGGTCGCAGGCGCGATCGGCTCGGTGCCCGCGCTGCTGTGGGCCGCCGGGCTGCTGGCGTTCTGCGCGGTGAGCACGGTGTGGCTGCCCATCCGCAACGATCCCGAGTTGCTCGATCTCACCCCTTCGGCGTTCTGGCCGGAACCCGAGCTGGTGGTCGAACCCGATCCCGACGACGGCCCGGTGCTGATCCTGCGCGGTTACGACGTCCCGGAGGGGTGCGTCGAGGAATTCCTCACCGCCATGGCCTTCGTCGGGCGGTCCCGGCAACGCACCGGAGCGATGGAATGGCGCCTGTATCGCGACGTCGGGGTGATCGACCGGTATGTCGAGGCGTTCGTCGTGCGGTCCTGGGCCGAGCACATGCACCAGCACCAGGTCCGGCTCACCGCTCAGGACCAGCTGCGGGAAGAGGCCGTCGCGAAGTTCCGCGCCGACGAAGCGGAGCAGGTCACCCATCTGGTCGCGGTCGACCGGCGCTAGCGCCCGCCGAGTGCCTGATTCGGTGCCGTCGCATCGACCGCATACACTGTCCGGCATGCGGATGTTCCTGGATATCCTCCTGATCATCACCAGCGTGCTGCTGGTGCTGCTGGTGCTGCTGCACCGCGCCAAGGGTGGAGGTCTGTCCAGCCTGTTCGGCGGCGGCGTGCAGTCCAGCCTGTCCGGGTCCACCGTCGTGGAGAAGAACCTCGACCGCGTCACCATCTTCACCGGCCTCATCTGGCTGATCGCCATCCTCGGCATCGGCCTGGAGATCAAGTTCGCCTGATCCCGGCGGTCACCGCTCCTGCCGTCAGCGCCGCCGCGCCGAGCACCACCGCGGCGATGACGAACGCGGCGGAATAGCTCGTCCCGAGCACAGGGGCCACCATCACGGGGCCGAGGATCTGGCCCGCGCCGTAACCGGCCGTCAGCGGCGCCGCGGCGCCATCGGTCAACTCGGCGCCGACCCGCATCGCGAGCATGACGATGCCGACGAACGTCCCGCCGAACACGGCCGCCGCCGTCACCGCGGCCCAGAGCGCGCCGGACACGGCCGGGAGCACGGCCGATACGCATTGCGCCGCCAACGCGACGGGTAACAGCAGCGCCGAAGACCAGCGCCGGGCGGCCACGCTCCACAGCACGGTCGAGACCGAGGCTGCCGCGCCGACGACGATCCACATCGCCGAGCCGGCCATCGGCCCGCGTTCCGCGCTGACCGCCGCCACCGCGAAGGTTCCGATCACGATGTACCCGAGGCCTTCGAGGAAGTAGGCGACGAGCAGGGCGCGCCAGACGCGCGAGCCGCGTGCCGCACCGCGTGGGACGCGCTGCCCGGGACGAAGATCCAAGCGCCACACGGGCATCAGCAGGACCGCGGTGAGCGCCGCGGAGACCAGCCACAACATCTGCCAGGACACCACCGGCCGCAACGCCAGCACCAGCAGGCCGGTCCACGCGATGCCGAATCCGATGCCGCCGAACACTATTCCCGCCGACTGCCTGCCGCTGCCGGGACGGCTCGCGAAACCGGCGCAAGCGACGAAGATCACCGCGCTGGCGACGCCAGCGACCAGGCGCAGCACGGCGGGGAACAGGATCGGCCCCGGCGCCGCCATCAGCGCCTCGCTCGCGATCAGCAGCGCTGCCGCCGCCAGGAAGACCCTGCGGTCGTGCAGCGCCGGACGCCAGGTGAGCAGCAGCGCGCCGAGCAGATAACCGGCGTAGTTCGCGGTCGCGATCAAGGCGCCGTCGTGCGCGGTGATGCGGTGCGCGTCGACCATGAGCGGTAGCAAGGGGGTGTAGACGAAGCGCCCCACCCCCATCGCGGCGGCCAGGCCGGATGCCGCGGCCACCGCGGTAGCGCGGCCGCGGCGCTGGGGTGCGGCGAGGGCAACAGTGGTCACGGTTCGACCGTAAGAGCGCAGGGCGGCGCTCCGGAAATGCTTTCCACGCACGATGTATACGCTCGACGCATGGATATCGAGTTGCGGCATCTGCGGGCCTACCTCGCATTGTGCGAGGAGGCGAACTACACTCGCGCCGCGACCCGGCTGCACCTGAGCCAGCCCGCCTTGACCAGGACGATCCAGCAACTGGAGCGCTCGGTCGACTGCCGGTTGGTGGAGCGCACGTCCCGGCGGTTCGCGCTCACCGCGGAGGGCGCCGAATTGCTGGCCCACACCCGCCGCATCCTGGCCGACGTCGACGGGGTCGCCGCGGAACTGCGTTCGCGCGCCACGCTGGACGTCGGATTCTCCTGGTTGCTGCCGGACGCTTGGTTCGCCGCGACCCGTCGTCGTTACGAGGAACAGGGCGGCCGGATCACCCTACGGCGCGTGGACGATCCGCTCGCCGCGCTCGATGAGCGGACGGTCGATATCGCCATCTATCGCAAGGAGGCCCGGCTACCGCGTCACCTGGCGTCGCGGATCATCGCGACCGAACGGCGGGTGCTCGCGGTGGCCACCCACTCGCCGCTGGCGAGTGCGCCGCGCCTGTCCTGGTCGGAACTGGCCGATCGGCCGCTGGTGGTCAACACCGTCTCGGGCACCACCGACGCGGCGTCCTGGCAGCCGGTCGACCCGGATCGCGTCGTCATCACCTGTACGAACTTCGACGAATGGATCGAGTTGGTGGCGGCCGATCGCGGTATCGGCGTGGTGCCGGATCTGGCGCGCACCAGGGCGCCGCACCCCGGCGTGGTCTATCTGGACATCCCCGACGCGCCGCCCTCGCACGTGTACGTGGCGTGGCGCGCCAGGCCGGTCCCGCCACGCTCGGTGCAGCGCTTTCTCGGGGTGCTCTGATCACGGTCGGTCGACGCGATGAATGCGCCCGTCGATGTCGGTGAACCCGTAGTACTCGGCGAGATCCGCTACCGGCCAGGGCAACCCGGTGCGGGAGCGACGCCCCGCGTCGGTGGCGAGCGCGACGACGGCGCGGCCGGTGAAGCGCGGTGTCTGCGCGTCGCCGAGATCGAAGGTGCCCTCGCCGGGCAGCGTGACCAGCCGCCTGCCGTCGGTGCCGGCCGGAACCAATTGCAGCAGTTCGGTGTCCACGATGCCGGGCCAGAGCGAGACCACGGTGACCTCGGTACCGGCGAGGTTGTGCGCCATGTCGGCGGTGAGCCGGTCCACGGCGGATTTCGCGACGCCGTAGACCGCGTTGTGCATGTACCGGCGCGCGCCTGGCGACGAGATATTGACGATCAGCCCGCCCGACTCGATCAACAGCGGCGCGGCGAAAAAGCTTGCCACGTAATGGGATCGGACGCCCACGTCGAACGACTCGTCCCATGCCGCAGGCGGGACCTCCCAGAACGGCTTGCCCAGCCAGCGGGCCGCGGCGGGGGAGTTGTAGACGTTGTTCACCAGCACGTCCAGCCTGCCGTGCTCGGTGCGGATCAACTCGAACAGCCGCTCCACCGCGTCGTCGTCGCGGTGGTCGCACACGAACGGGATGCCGCTCCCGCCTGCGGCATCGATTTCCGCGGCCGTGGCGTGTACGGTGCCGGGTAGCCGTCCCTGCGCCGCCGAGCGGCCGGTGACGAACACCGTGGCGCCCGCGGCGCCCAGCTCCAGTGCGATGCCCTTGCCTATGCCGCGGCTGGCGCCGGTGACCACCGCGACCTTGCCTTCGAGCCTTTCGGGTATTCCGCTCACGAAACCGGAACATTACCGTGAAACGATAACGTGTTCTAGGCTTTGGAGGCCCGAGTGGAGCTGACGCATCGGTTCGTGACGACCGGCGGGGTCCGTATGCACGTCGCCGAGCAGGGAACAGGACAACCGGTGGTCTTCTGCCACGGCTTCCCGCACACCTGGTACATCTGGCACCGCCAGCTGCCCGCGATCGCGGCGGCCGGGTACCGCGCCATCGCGCCGGATCTGCGCGGTTACGGACAGACCGATGTCCCGGCCGATCCGGAGGAGTACACCAATCGCGCGGTCTGCGGTGATCTGCTCGCTCTGCTCGATGACATCGGCGCCGAGCAGGCGGTGTTCGTCGGCTTGGACTTCGGCGCGGCGCTGGTGTGGGAACTGGCGTTACGCGCGCCGGAGCGGGTGCGCGGCATCATCGTCCTGAACAATCCGTTCGCGCCACGCCCGCCGCGTGCTCCGTCGCAGCTGTGGGCCAAGGCGGCGGCCCGGCACTTCCTGCACCTGCACTACTTCCAGACCCCCGGCCCGGCGGACGAGGAACTCGGCGCACGTCCCCGGGAGTTCCTCGCCCGCGTGTACTACGCGCTGAGCGCCGACTATCACTACCTGGACACCTGGCGTTTCCCGGCGGAGGGCACCGGTTATCTCGACGTGCTGCCGGAGGCGCCCGCGCTGCCGTGGCGCTGGCTCGGCGCGGACGAGCTGGACGTGCTGACACGGGATTTCGAACGCACCGGATTCACCGGCGGACTGAACTGGTACCGCAACTTGGATCGCAACTGGGAGCTCACCGCCGACTACGCGGACGCGAAAGTCACCTCGCCCGCTTATTTCCTGTATGGCGACCGGGATCCCGACATGGAAGGTTTCAGCGGCCGCGATCCGCTGGCGACCATGCGCGGGCACGTCACCGACCTGCGCGCGGTGACCGAGATAGGCGGCGCGGGCCACCTCGTCCAGTTGGAGCGGACCGAGCAGGTGAACGCGTTGCTCACCACTCATCTCGCCCATCTGGCCGCGCATCCGGCCCGGCTTCCGGCCTGAGCCGAAACGCGTTCGGGCTCAGCGGCGTTCGGTGTCGGTGGGCACCGCTAATGTTCGGTGAATGAGTTATAGCCTGAGCATCTACGTCGTCGAGCTGGACCGGATCAAGGGCGCCATCGGGTGCGGGGACGACAAGCTCCGGCGGATGATCGGCGGCCGGTTCAAAGCCCAGCTCACCCATGACGACGACTGGTTCGCCGAGGAGATCGCGGCCGGTGCGCCCACCCGCTACGAGGCGGTGCGCGCCGTCATCGACGGCGGCCCGTTCGACCCGGCCTACGGTTTCCAGTACGGCTACGCCTACCAGACGATCTGCCAGTTCTACGGCCGGTTCGTGGACAACCGCTACTTCTCGGCGTTCCGTGGTCGCTGGCTGGACCACATCGACGACGGCTTGGCCACGCTCGGCATCAAAGCGGTCAGCGTCCGCGCGTTCATGTACCACTCGCTGCCGCCGTCGCTACCGCAGCCCGACGAGTTGCCCGGCTACGGCGAATGGACGCCGGAGCAGTGCGCGGAAGCGCTCGTGCAGTGGGAGTCCACCACGCCACCGCAGCGCGAGGAGGTCGACCACGAGGTACTCGCCGCCATCGAGTCCTGCGTCGAGTGGATCCGGGAGGCGCAGGCCCGTCCCGGCTGGGGCGTCGCCGGGTTCTTCTACTGAGCCGTGGGCCTAGCGGTATTCCCCGGCCAGTTTCGGATAATCCGACCACCGCGGCAGCGGCTGGTAGTCGAGGTAGGCGGTGAGCCGGTCGAGCAGATACTGCCAGCGGGGACCGATCGCGCCCGCGTCGGCGGGACTCACGTGGCGGCGGGTCAGTTCCACGGTGGTGACCACGCCGACCTGGGTCATCCGGACTTCGAGCAGGCAACCGTCGATGTGCACGACCAGTTCGTGCGGCGCCTGACAGTGGTCGACGCGCACCGCGACCGGGCCGGGGACGGGACCGTCGAACAGCTCGATGGTCAGGTTGCCGTTGCCGCCGGAGACGGCGCCGAGCCAGCGGCCGAGCTGGCCCCGTTCGGTGGCCGCCGACCACACGTCCAGCACGGGCTTGTGGAACGACCGCAAGTAGTGCAAGAGCACCAGGTCGCCGTCGGCCGTGTGCTCGTGCTCCGGTCGTACCTCGCCGAGCATGGACATCGTGGTCATCGCGAGTCCTTTCCGCTGCTGGTCACCGTCGTCCTCACTGTATTTCCACTATTCCCCGGCCGAATCGAATTCCGGGGAATGCCGGGCCTCGGCGCGCCGAGGCCGCGTGCTGGTCGCGTCGCTCAGCAGGCGGAGGGCCGCGGCTTCGATCCGGTCCTCGTCGAGTAGCACCGTCGCGGCGGCCGGACCCAGCGGCACGAAACTGTCTTCGCTGGTCACGCGCCCGAGGTGGCCGGTGAAACCGGCGTCGACCAGCGCGGCGCACACGGCCTCCGACACGCCACCACCGCGGCGGGTCTCGTCCGCGACGAGGACCCGCCCGGTCGCGCGCGCGTGGCGCAGCAGATCGTCCACCGGCAGGGGAGCGAGCCAGCGCAGGTCGAACACGCGCGCGTCGATTCCGTGCCGGGCCAAGCGCCGCGCCGCGCGCAGGCTCATCGGCACGCCGTTGGCGAAACTCACCAGGGTCAGGTCGGGGCCGTCGCCGTAGACGCGCGCGCGGCCGATTTCGGCGTGCTCGGCCGGAGACGGGTGTGCCAGCCAGCCGTCGTCGCCGGGCCGGTGCAGGTCGCGGGTGTGATACAGCGCGATGGGCTCGAGATACAGGCACACTCTGCCGTCCACGCGGGCCGCCGATACGCACGTGCGCAGCATCGCCGCGGCGTCGTCGGCCCGGGCCGGGGAGGCGAGCACGACGCCGGGGATGTCGCGTAGCGCGGCCACCGAGTTGTCGTTGTGGAAATGGCCGCCGAAACCCTTTTGATAGGCGTATCCGGCGATCCGCACCACCATCGGATTCCGGTAACGGCCGTCGGAGAAGAACGACAGCGTGGCCGCTTCGCCGCGGATCTGATCGGCGGCGTTGTGCAGGTAGGCGAGGTACTGGATCTCCGGAATCGGCACGAACCCGGCCAGCGCCGAGCCCAGCGCGGTGCCGAGGACGCTCTGCTCGTCCAGCAGGGTGTCGAACACCCGGCGCGCGCCGAAGGTCTTCTGCAGACCCTTCGTCACGCCGTACACGCCACCCTTGCGGCCGACGTCCTCGCCGAAGACGAGCAGGTCGCGATCGCGCGCCAGGAGGCTTGCGAGGGTTTCGTTGATCGCCTGCGCCAAGGTCATCGGCTCGGTATGCGCGGCGCCATTGCGGCGCTGCGGTGCACCGCGGCCCGCGATCGTGTCCTCGGTCTCCGCGTGTTCGCGCTCGTTGGGTGGGAGGGGGTCGGTCCGCAGCGCGTCGGCGCGCACGAGCGCAGGGCGGGCGGGAGCGATCGGCGCGATCACGGCCGCCGCCGAGGTGAGTTTCGGTTCCGCCGAGGCGAGTTCGGCGGCCGTGGCGACCCGGTGGCCGATGTCGGCATAGCGGTCGAGCACGCAGGCGGGTGTGGCCACTCCGGACTCGATCAGCAGCCGTGCGGTGGCCACGACCGGATCGCGGGCGAGATCGGCGGCGATCTCGGCGGGGCGGCGATAGGCGGTTTCGACATCGGATCCCGCGTGACCGAGCAGACGCACGGTCCGCAGCCGCAGGAACGCGGGCGCGCGGCGGTCCCGCACCCACCGCGCCGCCGTATTCGCGGTGCTCAGCGCGTCGAGGGCGGCGCAGCCGTCCGCGGCGAAGTAGGCCATGCCCGGGCGGCTGCCGTAGGCCTGCTCGATCCAATCCGGTGGCGTGGGAACGCTGATTCCGATGCCGTTGTCCTCGCAGACGAACAGGATGGGCATGGCGATTCCCTGACCGGCGGTGTGGATCGCGGCATTGATCGCCCCGGCCGCGGTGGAATGGTTGGCCGACGCGTCACCGAAGCTGCACACCACCACCGAGTCGGCGGGCCAGGGACCGGCGACACCGAGCCGGGCCGCGCGATCGATCGCGAACGCCAGCCCAACCGCGCGCGGAAGGTGCGAGGCGATGGTCGAGGTCTGCGGGATGACGTTGGCCGCGGCGCTGCCGAACACCTTGTGCCTGCCACCGGAAATCGGGTCCGCCGCCGCGGCCGCCACCCCGAGCAGAACGTCCCGGATCGGGTCGAGCCCAGGCACGCGCCGGGCCCGATGCACGAAGAACGCCCCCGATCGGTAGTGCAGCAGGGCGGGATCGGTGACCCGCAGGGCCGCCGCTACAGCGGCATTGCCCTCGTGACCGGACGATCCGATGCTGTAATAACCGCGCCGGGTGCTGCCGAGGCGGCGTGCCGCGAGATCGAGATGCCTGCTCGTCGCCTGCGCTTCGAACAGCTCGAGGCACGCCGCACCGGTGATCGCTCCGCCGGGTGCGATCGGTTGGTCCGCCGGACGGCCGGGGCGGGCGACGAGTGCGGCGACGGCGGTGCGGAACCGCTCGTCGAGATCCACTGCCTGCTCGGTCATCGACCGATCATCTCGTAAACTTCGCCGCTCGGCGGCGTTATCCGGCGGTGTTCTTCCGGAAAACTAGGGCCGCGATGTGCAAATTTACGAGATGAAGGAGTGGCGGCGAGCGCTCAGCGCAGCGCGGACGCGGCCTCCTGATCGAGCAGCCAGGTGGTGGAGTCCGTACCGGTCGCTCCCGCCGCGGGCACGTCCACCGGGTCCGCGCCGCCGATGGCGGCGGCGACCGCTTCGGCCTTCGAGGCGCCGCCGACCACCAGCACGACGTGCCTGCTGCGGCGGATCGCGGGCAGGGTCAATGTCACCCGGACCGGCGGCGGCTTGGGCGAATTCGTCACGGCGACGACGAGTTCGTGGGTTTCGCGCACCGCGTCGGTATCCGGGAACAGCGAATTCACGTGGCCCTCGCCGCCCATGCCGAGCAGGTGCAGATCGAACGCGCCGTGTTCGGCGAGGTGGGCGTGCACGGTGGCGGAGTACTCGGCGGCGGCCTCCACCGGGTCGGGGTACTCGCCGTCGGAGACGGCCACCGGATGCACCCGCGCCGGATCCACCGGTACATGGTCGAACAGCGCCTGCCTGGCTTGCAGGTCGTTGCGCTCGGGGTCGTTCGCGGGCACGAAACGCTCGTCGCCCCAGAACACCTCGACTCGGGACCAGTCGATATCGCCGGGCGACTTGCGCACCTGCTCGAGCAGGGCGATGCCGGTCCCGCCGCCGGTCACCACCACCGACGCGGAGCCGCGCTCGGCCTGGGCGGCGACGACGACGGAGACGAAGCGGGCCGCGGCGGCGGCCACCAGCGACTCGGTGTCGAGATGCACCTCGACGGTATCGCTGGGGAACGGCGAATCGGTGTGCTCACTCATAGATCACCTTCTCGATTCCGGCCAGCGCCTCGGCGTAGGTCTCGTCGGCGTCCAGCCTGCGTAGGTCTTCGGCGAGGCAGTCACGAGTCTCCCGGCGCGCCAAGGCGATTCGCTGCACCGGTTCGCCGGTGCGGGTCAGCGTCGCGGTGCGGCCGGTCTGCGGACGTTCGATCGCGATGGAGACGGTGGGACGATGCAGTTCCACCCGCAGCGGGCCGGTGCGCCGGTGTACCGGGCAGCCCAGCCGGGCGGCCAGCCAGCCGGCCAGCATGTCCAGGGCGGGCTCGTCGCGCAGCCCGGACACCGTCACCGAATCCACCGACTCGAACGGCGGCTCGTCCATGGCCGCCGCCAGCAGGGCCCGCCAGTAGGTGATCCGGCTCCAGGCCAGATCGGTGTCGCCGCTGGCATAGGACTGCAGCCGCCTCTTGATCGCGGCCTGGGGATCGGCCGCGAACGTGGCGTCGGTGATGCGGCGGCCCGCCAGGCGGCCCACCGAATCCTTCGACGGGAACTCCGGCGCTCCGCGCGGCCACCAGGCCACTACCGGAGTATCCGGCAGCAGGAACGGGGTGACGACGCTGCTCTCGTGGTTGACCAGTTCGCCTTGCAGCCGCAGCACGATGACCTCGGCCGCCCCCGCGTCGCCGCCCACCCGGATCTGCGCGTCCAGCCGGGTGGCGGCCTCCCGGTCGCCGCGCGCGAGCACCACCACGCGACAGGGGTGCTCGCGGCTGGCCTCGTTCGCCGCTTCGATCGCGTGCTCGGCCTCGGAGCTGTCCAGCGTGCACACCACCAGCGTGAGCACGCGGCCCATGGTGATCACGCCGTTGCTCTCGCGCAACTGCACGATGCGCTTGGTGACCTCGCTGGTCTTGGTGTCGGGCATGTCGACGATCACGGGCGCCGCCATTCCCGCCCGGTGCGGGCGATCATCTCGTCCGCGGACGACGGGCCCCAGGTGCCCGCCTCGTACGGCTCCGGCCTGCCGTCGCCCGCCCAGTGGTCGAGCACCGGATCGAGGATGCGCCAAGACAATTCGACCTCCGCGTTCACCGGGAACAGCGACGGCTCCCCGAGCAGCACGTCGAGGATCAGGCGTTCGTAGGCCTCCGGCGATGATTCGGTGAACGCCTCGCCGTAGCTGAAGTCCATGTTGACGTCGCGCACCTCCATGCTGGAGCCCGGCACCTTCGAGCCGAACCGGGTAGTGATGCCCTCGTCCGGCTGCACCCGGATGACCAGCGCGTTCTGTCCGAGTTCCTCGGTCATGGTCTGGTCGAACGGAAGGTGCGGCGCCCGCTTGAAGATCACCGCGATCTCGGTGACCCTGCGGCCGAGCCGCTTTCCGGTGCGCAGGAAGAACGGAACGCCCGCCCAGCGGCGGGTGTCGATCTCCAGCCGGATCGCGGCATAGGTCTCGGTCTTCGAGTTCGGGTCGAAGCCCTCTTCCTCCAACAGCCCGACCACGTGCTCGCTGCCCTGCCAGCCTTCGGTGTACTGGCCGCGCGCGGTGGTGTCGTCCAGGGGTTCGATGAGCCTGGTCGCCGAGAGCACCTTGATCTTCTCGGTCTGCAATTGCTTGGGCTCGAAGCTGATCGGCTCCTCCATGGCGGTGAGGGCCAGCAGTTGCAGCAGGTGGTTCTGGATCACGTCGCGCGCGGCGCCGATGCCGTCGTAGTAGCCCGCGCGTCCGCCGAGGCCGATGTCCTCGGCCATGGTGATCTGCACGTGGTCGACGAAGTTGGCGTTCCAGATCGGCTCGTACTGCTGGTTGGCGAAGCGCAGCGCCAGGATGTTCTGCACCGTCTCCTTGCCGAGGTAGTGGTCGATGCGGAAGACCCGCTCCTCGGGGAACACGCCGTTGACCAGTGCGTTGAGTTCTTGCGCGCTCTTCAGGTCGTGCCCGAACGGCTTCTCGATCACCACTCGCCGCCAGGGCTTGCGCGCCGCGTCGGGCCCGGTGGTCTGGGCCAGGCCGTGCGCGCAGAGCTGGTCGAGCACGAGCGGGAACATGTTCGGCGGGATGGACAGATAGAACGCGTGATTGCCGCCGGTGCCGCGCTCCTTGTCCAGCGTGGTCAAGGTGTCGGCGAGCCGGTCGAAGGCCGCGTCGTCGTCGAAGGTGCCCTGGACGAACCGGATGCCCTCCAGGAGCTGGTCCCAGACCTCTTGACGGAAGGGGGTACGCGCGTGCGCCTTGACCGCTTCCAGCACCACCTGCGCGAAGTCCTCGTCCGCGTAGTCGCGGCGCGCGAAACCGACCAGGCCGAAGGCCGGGGGCAGCAGCCCCCGGTTGGCCAGGTCGTAGATGGCCGGCATCAGCTTCTTGCGAGACAGGTCACCGGTGACGCCGAAGATGACCATGCTGCACGGTCCGGCGATGCGCGGAAGCCGTTTGTCCCGTTTGTCCCGCAGCGGGTTCTGCCATTCGACCGCGTCCGGTCGATCCGCGGGTGCTGCCCCGGCCATCGATCAGCCGTTCCCGGTCGACGCCGACTTCAGCTCGTCGGCGGTGGCGGAAAGCAGCTCCTCCCAGGACTTCTCGAACTTGTCCACGCCCTCGCGCTCGAGCACCGCGAACACGTCGTCGAGGTCGACGCCGACGGCGGTGAGCCGATCGAAGACGTCCTTGGCCTCCGCCGCCTTGCCGCTGACCGTGTCGCCGGAGACCACGCCGTGGTCGGCGACCGCCTGGAGCGTCTTCTCCGGCAGCGTGTTCACCGTGTTGGGGGCGACCAGTTCGGTGACGTACATCGTGTCGGCGTACTCCGGGTTCTTCACGCCGGTCGACGCCCACAGCGGACGCTGCCGATTCGCGCCCGAGGAGGCCAGGTTCAGGAACGTGGAGGTGTGCTTGCCTCCGTCGAACACATCCTGGTACTCGGCGTAGGCGAGGCGGGCATTGGCGATACCCGCCTTGCCGCGCAGCGCGAGCGCCTCGTCGGTGCCGAGCGCCTCCAGTCGCTTGTCGATCTCGGTATCCACGCGGGAGACGAAGAACGAGGCGACGGAGTGGATCCTGGCCGGGTCGTGACCGGCGATCTTGGCCTTCTTCACGCCCTCCAGGTAGGCGCCCATCACCGCGCGATAGCGCTGCACCGAGAAGATCAGCGTGACGTTCACGCTGATGCCCTCGCCGATCACGGCCGCGATGGCGGGCAGGCCCTCCTCGGTGGCCGGGATCTTGATGAACAGGTTGGGCCGGTCGACGATCTTCCACAGTTCGACCGCCTGCGCGACGGTCCGGTCGGTGTCGAACGCCAGGCGGGGGTCGACCTCGATGGAGACCCGGCCGTCCACGCCACCGGTCGCCTCGAAGACCGGAGCGAACACGTCGCAGGCCGCGCGGACGTCATCGGTGGTGATGGTGCGGATCGCGGCGTCGGCGTCGGCACCTTGCGCGGCAAGCTCTTTCAGCTGGCCGTCGTAGGCGTGGCCCTGGCTGAGCGCACCCTGGAAGATCGTCGGGTTGGTGGTTACCCCGACGACGGACCGGGTCTCGATCAGCTCGAGCAGGTTGCCGGACTGGATCCGGTCCCTGGACAGATCGTCGAGCCATACGGACACTCCCGCCGCCGAGAGGGCGGCGAGATTCTCGTTCTGAGCCATGAGCGCTTATCCCTTCACGTTCTCGAGCGTGCGCTGCGCGGCGGCAACGACGGCTTCCGGAGTGAGGCCGAATTCGCGGAACAGGGTCTTGTAGTCGGCGGAGGCGCCGAAGTGCTCGATCGACACGATCTCGCCCGCGTCACCGGCGAACCGGTGCCACGGCATCGCGATACCGGCTTCGACGACGACGCGCGCGGCGATCGCGGGCGGAAGCACTTCGTCCCGGTAAGCCTTGTCCTGCGCGTCGAACCACTCCACGCACGGCATCGACACCACGCGGGTGGCGATGCCCTGCTCCTCCAGCGTAATGCGGGCGGCGACCGCGAGCTGCAGCTCCGAACCGGTGGCGATCAGGATCACTTGCGGTGTGCCCGTGGACGCCTCGGCCAGGATGTAGCCGCCCTTCTTGACGCCTTCGTAGCTGGTGCCCTCGAGAATCGGCAGGTCCTGGCGGGTCAGCGCCAGCCCGGACGGGCCGTCCTGGTGCGGCGGCTCGGACACCGAGAAGTGCGAGCTGTGCTCGCTGCTGTCGCGCTCCAGGATGGTGCGCCAGGCGTAGGTGGTCTCGTTGGCGTCACCGGGACGGACCACGTTCAGGCCCGGGATGGCGCGCAGCGCGGCGAGGTGCTCGATCGGCTGGTGCGTGGGGCCGTCCTCACCGAGACCGATGGAGTCGTGGGTCCAGACGTAGATCGCGGGCACGCGCATCAGCGCGGCCAGGCGGACCGACGGGCGCATGTAGTCGCTGAACACCAGGAAGGTGCCGCCGTACGGACGGGTCGGGCCGTGCAGGGCGATGCCGTTGAGGATCGCGCCCATCGCGTGCTCGCGCACACCGAAGTGCAGGGTGCGGCCGTACGGATCGGCCTTCCACATGCCGGTGGAGATCGACTCCGGCCCGAAGCTGCGCTGGTCGGGCATGGTGGTGTTGTTGGACTCGGCCAGGTCGGCCGAACCGCCCCACAGCTCCGGCAGCACCGGCGCCAGCGCGGCGAGCACCTTGCCGGACGCCTTGCGGGTGGCCATGCCCTTCGGATCCGGTTCGTAGCTGGGCAGATTCGCGGTCCAGTTGTCCGGCAGGCGCCGCGCGAAGAGGCGGTCGAACAGCGCCTTGTTCTCCGGGTTGGCCGCGGCCCACGCGTCGAACGACTGCTGCCACTGCTCGTGCGCCTTCCGGCCGCGCTCGATGGCCTTGCGGGTGTGCTCGATGACGGCCGGGTCCACGTCGAAGCTCTTGTCCGGGTCGAAGCCGAGGACCTTCTTGGTGGCGGCCACCTCGTCGGCGCCCAGCGCCGCGCCGTGGGCGGTGCCGGTGTTCATCTTGCTGGGGGCGGGGTAGCCGATGATGGTGCGCAGCACGATGATCGAGGGCTTGCCGGTCTCGGCCTTGGCGGCTTCCAGCGCCGCCTCGATGGCGACGACGTCTTCGCCGCCCTCGACCACCTGCACGTGCCAGCCGTATGCCTCGTACCGCTCGGCGACGTCCTCGGTGAACGCGATGGTGGTGTCGTCCTCGATGGAGATCTTGTTGTCGTCGTAGATGACGACGAGATTGCCCAGCTGCTGGGTGCCCGCGAGCGACGACGCCTCGGAGGTGACGCCCTCCTCGAGGTCGCCGTCGGAGGCGATGGCGTAGATGAAGTGGTCGAACGGGCTGGTGCCCGGCGCGGCGGCGGGATCGAACAGTCCGCGCTCGCGACGCGCCGCCATCGCCATGCCGACCGCCGACGCCAGGCCCTGGCCGAGCGGGCCGGTGGTGATCTCGACGCCGTCGGTGTGCCGGAACTCGGGGTGGCCCGGGGTGAGCGAGCCCCACTTGCGCAGGTTCTTCAGGTCGTCCAGCTCGAGACCGTAACCCGCCAGGTAGAGCTGGATGTACTGGGTGAGGCTGGAGTGCCCGCAGGACAGCACGAACCGGTCCCGGCCGACCCAGCTCGGATCGCTCGGGTCGATGCGCATGGTCCGCTGGTACAGCGTGTAGGCAAGCGGCGCCAGGCTCATCGCGGTACCGGGGTGGCCGTTTCCGGCGTTCTGCACCGCCTCGGCGGCCAGGACCCGGATGGTGTCGACAGCCTTGGTGTCCAGATCCGTCCAGTCGTCCGGGTGGTTCGGCTGAGTGAGGGCGCGGATGTCGTCTGTGATCGACACGACCGAGGTTCTCCTGACATTGGTTCGTCGACGGCGGGTGGGTTTCTGACGGCGATGATCGCGCGGCAGCTACGGCGTGCTAACCGGGTATACCCACTTACCCTAGATGTGCCCGGTGACCGGCACACCATTAACCCTGTGTTGGTTTCGCGCCGCCTGTTGCGCTGCGCGTTCGCAGGTGGTTTCGCACAGGCCGCGACTGCGGCGGCGGTGTGTTGGCGGCCTTGCACCAGGGGCGCCGGAACGGGTGGGCCGGGTGTCTTCGGCGCTCGCGTCACGCGCATGCGTGACGCGTGACGGGTCGTGAACGCCCTCGTAGGGCGCGTGTTCGGTGTGATGGGAAAGTATTGAGCAAGCGCCTGCTTTGTGGCACGCCCCGGTGCGGTTGCGAAAGTTGCCGCACCACGCGGTGCGGGGCATGCGGTGGGTTCGCCGGGTTCGGTGGAGTCGACGAATTTTTTTCGCGGCGCGGAATCCGCGTCGCGCGTGCGCACGGCTCCGCGCGAGTCGAGGACGTGGACAGGGGAGGGCAAGGGCTCCGAACCGGGTGGCGCGGACGAGCCGTCGCCCCCGTCACATTCCGGTCCTCTAGCGCGGGGGCGACGGGAGGGGCGCGCGCGGCGTGGGTCTACCATCCTTTGTAGTAGTAGTCGCGCCGCACCGGTCGGAAGGGGCGCCGGGGCGGACGGAAGTCCGGCGCGGGCGCACCCGTACCACCGGGACGAGTGCACTGCTGGTCGATGCCGGATGCGATGCACAGCGTGCGAGGAGAGACAGTGCGGATTGGGCAACAGCCGGGTGGCGATGATGCGCACGGCTCCTCCGCGACGGCGCTGGCCGACCGGTTCACGGGTCCCGGCCTACCGTCCCGGCTGATTCGACGGGTACTGGCCTACGTCGCGCTGACCAAGCCCAGGGTCATCGAGCTATTGCTCGTCGCCACGATTCCGACCATGCTGCTGGCCGACCGCGGCACCGTCGACATCCGCCTGATCCTCGCGACGCTGTTCGGCGGCTGGATGGGCGCGGCGAGCGCGAACACGCTCAACTGCGTCGCGGACGCCGACATCGACAAGGTCATGAAGCGCACCGCCAAGCGGCCGCTGGCCAGGGACGCGGTGCCGACCCGCAACGCGTTCGTGTTCGGCGTCGTGCTCGGGTTGGGCTCGTTCGCCTGGCTGTGGTGGCAGGCCAACCTGCTCAGCGGCGTGCTCGTCGTCGCCACGATCCTGTTCTACGTCTTCGTCTACACGCTGGGCCTCAAGCGCCGCACCTCGCAGAACGTGGTGTGGGGCGGCGCGGCGGGCTGCATGCCCGCGCTGGTGGGCTGGTCGGCGGTGACCGGCGGCATCGGCTGGCCCGCCATCGCGCTGTTCGGCGTCATCTTCTTCTGGACGCCGCCGCACACTTGGGCGCTGGCCATGCGCTACAAGGAGGACTACCGCGCGGCGGGCGTGCCGATGCTGCCGGTGGTTGCCACCGAGAAGACCGTCACCAAGCAGATCGTCGTCTACACCTGGCTGACCGTGCTCACCACGCTCGCCCTGGTGCCCGCCACCGGCGTGATCTACGCGGCCGTGGCGCTGGTGGCCGGAGCATGGTTCCTGCTCATGGCGCACCAGCTGTACGCGGGCGTGCGGCGCGGCGAGTCGGTGAAGCCGCTGCGGTTGTTCCTCCAGTCGAACAACTACCTGGCCGTGGTGTTCTGCGGCCTCGCGGTGGACTCGGTGCTCGGCTGGGACACCGTCGGCAGCTTCTTCAGCTGAGCGCGCCGACGTAGCCGTCCGGGCGGACGAACACCCTGGTGCCCTCGGCCGCGGCGTAGGCCGCGTAGGCGTGCCCGTCGACATCCACCACGTGCGGACCGGACACCTGGTCGCCGGGGCGCACCACCGCGTACGCGTGCGGCCCGGCTTCCGCCTGGGCGCCGAATGACAGCACCGTCGCGTGGGGCCCGCGGAACAGGTCGAACAACCGGACGGGCCGTCCGTGCTCGTCTTTCACCGGCGCGTCCGGCGCCCGGTCGCCGACGGCGAACCAGCCGCGCTCGGCCGGGTCTCGATAGCTGATGTCCAGTTGCTGGGTCTCCGCTCCGCGCTCCATCGCGTCCTCGTCGCCGTCGACCAGTTTGTCCAGCAGTTCGGAGCTGAGCCCGAGCACCTTGGCGGCCACGGTCCTGCGCTCGGCCTCGTAGCTGTCCAGGAGCGTGTCGTCCCCGGCGAGCGCGGCGGCCAGCTTCCAGCCGAGGTTGTAGGCGTCCTGGATGCCGGTGTTCATGCCTTGGCCGCCGGTGGGCGGATGCGCGTGCGCGGCGTCGCCGGCCAGGAACGCCCTGCCGTCGCGGAAGCGCTGCGCCAGGCGGATATTCGGGCGCCACACGGTCACCCAGGTCAGGTCGGTGAGGGTGACGTCGTCGCGTCCGCAATAGCGGTCCACGTATTCCTGGAGCAGCTCGAGGCTCGGCTCCGCGTCGCCGGTCAACGGGGCGGCGAATTGGAACTGACGCCCACCGGGCAGCGGGGACAACGCGATGCCACGCATCGGCTCGTCGGCGGCGGCGAACCAGTAGCCGAACTCGTGGTCGAGCGCGTCGGCGCGCACGTCGCCGAGCAGCATGCGCAGCGATTCGTCGGTGCTGCCCTCGAACGGGATGCCGAGTGTCTTGCGCACGGTGCTCTTGCCGCCGTCCGCGCCGATCAGGTAGGCGGCGCGCACGGTCTCCGGCGTGCCGTCGTGTTCCAGCGTCACGGTGACGCCGTCGTCGTCCTGTGTGAAGCCGGTCAGCGCGGTGTCCAGTTCCACGTGCACCCCGAACTCGGCGAGCCGCTCGCGCAGGATGGCCTCGGTGCGGGACTGGCCGAGCACCCACAGGTTCGGGTAGGGGACGGCGGGCGTCGGCTCGACCGGTTCGCTCATTCGGCGTTCGGTGACGAACTCGCCGCCCAGATGTACGCGCATCACCGGTGTCGGCATTCCGGCCGCCAGCACCGCGTCCAATACCCCCAGGTCGTCGAACACTTCCAGGGTGCGCGGCTGGATGCCGTCGCCGCGCGAGCCGGCGAAGAAGGTGGCCGCCTTGTCGACGATCCGGACCGGGATGTCCCGGCGAGCGAGATCGAGGGCGAGGGTGAGGCCGGTGGGTCCGGCGCCCGCGACGAGAACGAGCTGTGCCATGGCGTACTCCTAATGAATCAATATTCACTGAATGCGTATTCAGTGTCATGCTTGGTACGTTGCGTTGTCAAGGAGGTGAGGTGGGTGTCGCTGAGTCGCAAGGAGAAGTCGGCCGAAACCGAGCAGGTGTTGAAGGCCGCCGCGCTGCGGTTGTTCGCCGAGCGCGGCTACCTGAACACCAAGATCACCGACATCACGACGGCCGCGGGACGGGCGGCCGGGTCGTTCTACAACCACTTCGCGAGCAAGGAAGAACTGCTCCAAGCGCTGCTGAGCGATCTGGCCGCGGCGGGGGACGAGCGCGCGGAAGGACCCGATCACAACCCGGATTTCAGCGACCCGGAGGCGGTGCGTTACCACGTCGCCGGGTATTGGACCTTCGCGCGGGAGCACGGGCCCGTGCTGCGCGCGGTGAATCAGGCGGCCCTGGTCAACGAGGACTTCGCGCACATGGTCGCGCGGTTCGGCAGACAACAGCGCGCGGACATCGCCGACCACGTCGAAGGATTCGCCGACCGGGGCCTGCGGCTGCCGAGCACGCCCGACGCCAGCCTGGCGATGATGTTCATGCTCACCCAGAGTCTGCTGGTCGCGGTGGAAGAGGGGAGCGTCGAGTTGACCGACCAACAGGCCGTGGAGGGCCTGACCCGGTTCATCTATCGCGGTCTCACCGGCCGCGACTACTGAGCGGGCGGGGGACGGCCCTTCGGACCGTCCCGCGCCCGTGGCTCACGGCAGCAGGACGATGGAACCGGTGGTCTTGCGGCCTTCCAGGTCGCGGTGTGCCCGCTCGGCGTCGGCGAGGGGGTAGGTCGCGCCGATCCGGATGTTCAGCGTGCCTCGCGCGATGGCGTCGAAGACGTCGCCCGCGCGCCAGGTGAGTTCGGCGCGGTCCCGGATGTAGTGCATCAACGTGGGACGGGTGACGAACAGCGAACCGGCCCCGCCCAGCCGTTGCAGGTCGAACGGCGGCACCGGACCGCTCGCGCCCCCGAAGAGGGCGAGCGTGCCCCGCACGCGCAGCGCGGCCAGACTCGACTCGAAGGTCGCCGCGCCGACGCCGTCGTAGACCGCCGCCACGCCGACGCCGTCGGTGAGCTCGCGCACGCGACCGGCCAGTCCGTGGCCGTAACGCAGCACCTCGTCGGCTCCCGCCGCGCGCGACAGCGTCTCCTTCTCGTCGGAGGACACCGTCGTGATCACTCGGACGCCGCGCGCGTTGAGGAGCTGGGTCAGGATCAGCCCGACACCGCCCGCGCCCGCGTGCACGAGCACCGCCTCCCCTGGCTCGGGCCGGTAGATGGACTCGATGAGATAGTGCGCCGTCATGCCCTGCAACAGCGCCGACGCGGCCACGGGCGGATCGACGCCATCCGGTACCCGGATGGCGACGGCGGCGGGCACCGCGACCTTCGGGGCGTAGCTGCCCGGGGCGGCGGCCCAGGCCACCCGGTCGCCGACCGCGAACTCCGTGACATCCGAGCCGACCTCGGCGACGACGCCGGTGCCCTCCGCGCCGGGAACGTAGGGGACGTCCTGCGGATAGCGTCCGGTACGGATGTAGGTATCGATGAAGTTGACGCCGATCGCCTGTGTGTCGACCAGGAGCTGGTCCGGTCCGATCCGCGGATCGGGCGCCTCCACGTACTTCAGGACCTCGGGACCACCGTGTTCGGAAACCTGAATGGCGTGCATGAGATCCAGTTCTACACCCGAGCGGCGGGCACGCTGCCTACCGGTCGGTAAACTGCGTGCCATGAGTTCTGAAACCGCCACGGCGCCGCAGAAGCTGTCGGGCGCCCTCGTCGAGTCCGTCAAGGGGTTCGTCGCCGATCACGGACGTTCCGCCACGGCCGTGCTCCAGCCGATCGGTCGCGCTGGTGTGCGGGTCACCCTGGTCGGTTCCGACGGTGTGCTCGGTGACCGCGTGGTCCCGGACCTGGAGACGGCCAAGGAACTGGTCGCCACGATCGACGGTCTCACCGAGGCCGACGAATGGGATCGTGAGCTCACCTCGATCGTCACCCCGCGCAAGGGGCACTGGGCCAAGATGGCGGGCTGGGTCGCCAAGCAGGCCCGTTTCCCCAAGGCGCGCAACGAGAAGTGATCGTTGCGTAACCTGACGCTGCCCGGCCGGATCGGCGCGGTGCTGATCGCCGGGTGGACGGTGCTCGCCGCCGTGGCGACTCCCGCGGCCGCGCAGGCCCCGAACGCGTTGCGCGCCTGCACGCCCGGCGACTATCCGCCGTACTCGATCAGGGACGACGCGGGCGAGCACCGCGGGGTGGACGTCGATCTCGCGCGGGGTTTCGCCGCGCTGCTCGGCCGTCCGATCGAGTTCGTGCCCGTCACCTGGGCGACGCTGAAAACCGACTTCGCCGAACGGAATTGCGACCTCGCGGTCGGGGGCATCTCGGACCTGCCGTCGCGGCGCGCGTTCGCGGACTTCTCGATCACCTACGGCACCGACGGCAAGGCCCCGATCACCCACCGCGCGAACGGCGCGGCGTATTCGACCGTCGCGGAGATCAACCGTCCCGGTGTTCGCGTGATCGCCAATCGGGGCGGGACGAACGAGGATTTCGCGCGCAAGAACTTCCCCGCCGCGCAACTCACCTTGTGGCCGGACAATCTGACGATCTTCGGTGAGATCGAGCAGGGCCGCGCCGACGTGTTCGTCACCGATTCGGTCGAGGGCCGCTACCGCGTTCGTCAGCATCCGGATCTGCAAGTGCTGCATCCCGAAGCGCCGTTCGACTCGTTCGGGAAAGTGCTGTTGGTGCGCAAGGACGATCCCGTTCTGGCGGCCTTACTGGACGCGTACTTGACCACCCAGCTCGCGACCGGCGCGGTGGATCGGTTGTTCGACCAGTGGATCGGACCGAATGCCCCGGTGGGCTGAGTAGGGTCGCTGTCTACGGCCGATTCGGTGCGGCCCCGTCCCGGCGTGGATGCTCGAGGAGCGCTTTCCAGGCCGCCTGCCAGGGGAAGAGGGGCAGGCGCGCCTCTCCGGTGCCCCGCTCGTGCGGCTCGCCCTCGCCGATCACGATGGTGACGCCCCACTCGGACAGTTTGCGCATCCCCTCCTGGATCGCGGGAAAGCTGATCTGCGCCCGGTTCGAGTACGGCACGCCGACGATGGGCAGGCCCTTGCCGAGCCCTTCGACCAGCAGACCGAGCAGGAGCGTATCCGAGATCCCCGCAGCCCATTTCGCGATCGAATTGCCGGTGAGCGGTGCGGCGATGATGCCGTCGGCGGGTGGCAGCACATCCGGTGTGCCGGGTTCCTTGTACTGGCTGCGCACGGGATAACCGGTCTGCGCGCGCAGCGCGTCGACGTCGATGAACCCGGTGCCCGACGGCGAGGCGATGACGCACACCTCCCAGCCGTCGGCCTGGGCCAGGGCGATCAACTTGCCGACATCGCGGGCGGGGGGCGAACCGGTCACGAGGGCGTACAGCACGGGATTTCCGTTGGCGTCCACGACTTTCATGGTGCCATGCCGACGGGAGCGGTTGGATGGCACGGGAAGCATCACTCCACCGCCAGTGGACCGGTCAACTCGCGGCGCCCGGTTGCGCTGATTCGTTGCGAAGTATGGCCTTGTGCACCTTGCCGGATGGAGTCAAGGGAAGGTTGGGCATGATGATGATTTCCTTGGGGACCTTGTAATCCGCGATTCTGTCCGCGCAGAATCGTTCGAGGTCGCCTTCGGCGAGCCGAGCGTCCGGCGTGAGGACAACGTAGTAGCGGCCGATCTCGCCGAGCACCGGATCGGGTACACCGATACCGGCCGCCATGAGGACCTGCGGGTGCTCCGCCAGTATGTTCTCGACTTCGACCGGGTAGATGTTGTATCCGCCTTGGACGAACATGTCCTTGGCCCGGCCGTGCAGGGTGATCAAGCCGTCGTTGTCGGTCCAGGCTATGTCGCCCGTGCGCAGCCAGCCGTCGCTACCGATGGCGTCGGCCGTTTCCGCGGGCATGTTGTGGTAGCCCGCCATGACCGAAGGGGTACGGAGCAGGAGTTCGCCGGCTTCGCCGATGGCGACTTCGGTCCCGTCGGCATCGGCGATCTTGATCTGCACGTTCGGAAGCGGTCGGCCGATCGCGCGCACGGTCGACTCCATGTCACTGCCCCACGGGGTCATCACAACTGCACCCGAGGACTCACTGAGCCCGTAGAGGTTCATCACGGTGGCGTTCGGAAAGAATCTGGTCAAACGTTCCAGCAAGGCTGGTTCGGCGTTGGCGCCGCCGGTGACCACGAGCCGAACCGCGGCTGTGTCCACCGTGGTGAACCGAGACCGGTCGAGTAGCAGAATGTGCATGGTCGGTACCCCGACCCAGATCGTGAGGTCCGCTGAGTGGAACAGGTCGGCGACGGCCGCGGGCTGGAACGTCGGCAGCAGCACGGTGCGGGCGCAGGTGACCAGCGCGGCGAGTACGCAACAGGTGATGCCGCTGACATGGTTGAGCGGCACGGCGACCGGTAGCGTGTCGCCAGGTCCGAGCCGCATGTGCTCCGCTTGTGCGGTAGCGGCTGCGAGTTGGCCGCGATGCGTCTGCACCGCACCTTTGGGCCGGCCGGTTGTCCCGGACGTATAGATGATCATGACCGGATCGTCCTCGCGGACCGCGTCCTTGGCTTCAGCGAGCGCCACGGTGTCCGCCGATGTCGACCAGAGCTCATCGAGCGGGTGGTCGCCGTCGGCGCCGAAGGTCACTACGGCTTCCAGCTGCGGAAGACGATTTCGCAGGCCGGCCAGCATCTGCAGAAAGTCGATTCCCTCACTGGACGGCACGGTGACCACCGCTCGGGACCCGGAATCGCCGAGGATGCGCGCGAACTCGGTCTCCCGGTATCGGACGCTGAGCCCGACCACCACCGCACCGATTTTGGCCGCTGCGAAGTACACCGCTAGCCACTCGGGTGTGTTGGGCCCGTTGACGGCGACGCGATCACCCCGCCGGATGCCCAGCCGCAGCAATCCGCTGGCGACCCGGTCCGACCATGCGTCCATCTCAGCGAACCGGATCTTCCTGTCGTCCGCGATCCAGCCGACAGCATCTGCGGCAGTAGTGGCCGCCCCATGGAGGACGTCGTGAATACGCTGCACCGGTGTACTCCTCTCGTTACGCGTTCGACGCGAGATGCGTGGTGAGAAACTCGATCTGATCGGCAACGATCCGATCGACAGCCGGCGGATGGTAGACGGTGAAGTGGTCGGCGTCGTAATGCTTCAGGGTTGCCCGTGGTGCGGTGGCGGCCACCCGCCCCGCGATGGCGGGGTCGATGAGATTTTCTCGATCGCAGGCGCACACCAGCAGCGGGCAGCGCACGCGCGGCGCGGCGGACGCGGCGTTGTAGAACAACATGCCCAGTCCCGAGGCCGCCGTGATCCGGTTGTCGAAGCCGTAACCTGGTGGCGTCACCGACTGCCACCCCTCGAGAGCGCCGGGCTGGTTCACGAACGCCAGGTCCCCTGGCTTTCCGACCAAGGGGACGTAACGGCGCGACCGACCGAGTGCGGCACGCACCAGGTCGGACGCGATCGGAACCGTGAACCGCAACAGATGCCGCACCCCCGCCCGTGACACCACGGCTCGCCCACTGAAGACCGGACACTGAACCACCGCCGCACGAAGGTCGTCGTGGCGTGCGGCTGCTGCCAGCACGTGGCTGGCGCCGAACGACGTGCCCCACAACGCGATCCGGTGAGCGTCCAGTTCGGGGCGGGAGCGGGCGAAAGCCACGGCGGCGTCGACATCCTCGGCGTAACGGCGCTGACTCACCAGCTGGCGCGGCATGCCGCCTGATTCTCCGAGGTGGCGGAAGTCGAAGGCCACCACGGCAAGACCCGCGTCGGAGAACCACTTCTCGTACTGGGCCAGCATCATGTCGTGCGTTGCGCCACCGCCGTGGACGAGCACCACGGCCGGATGCGGACCTGGGCCGTCCGGAAGCGTCAGCCACACCGCGCATTCGTCGCGGCCGGAAGGGAAGGTGGTGCGAATGGTCATGACACCTCGATATAGGTACGTTGTACGTGAACATGCTCAGTTAAACACGTACGTTGTACTTAAACAAGGAGAAGTATGCCCGCCCCCAGGAAATTCGCGCGCGAGCAGCTGCAAGCCGCGGCACTGGCCTTGGTCGACGACCATGGCCTGGCCGGGTTGACCATGCGCAGTCTCGCGTCGGCGCTGGGCACCGGTGCGATGACGATCTACAACTACGTCGATGGACGGGAAGGTTTGGAGCAGCTCGTCACCGAGGCCGTCATGGCCGAAGCGCACTGGGACGCCACGCCGTCCATGGACTGGGATGACGAGGTACTTGCCGTCGCCGAGGGAATGTGGCGCGCCGTGCGCGCACATCCCCATGCGATCCCACTGATTCTCACTCGGCGCAGCCTCGACCTGGCGACCCTGCGGCCAGCCGAAGCCCTGTTGCAGGCGCTCGCGCGTAGCGGCAGATCAGGAACCGCGTTGCTGGTGGCGTTCCGCGCAGTGTCCGGCTTCATCACCGGATACGCGCAAGCCGAACTCGTCGGCCCGCTATCCGTGGCGCGCGGCGAGGACCTCACGACGATCACCGACCGGATCGCGGCCTTGCCGCCCGAGCAGTTCCCCAAGCTCATCGAGATCGCGTACGCCGCCGCCTCGAGCGACCCGACAGCCGAATTCCGGGCCGGGATGCGCATAATCCTGGCAGGACTCGAGACCTAGACGTCCGCCAGCCAACGGGTGCGGCATCGGATGCCGCCGGACCTGCGTTCGGATGTCGCCCATCTCCGGTCCGCCGAGGCCGGACGCGTGGTACCTGAAACCTGTTGTGGCCGATGCATATGTTGCCCGGGGTATGGGTCAGGAGGGGACCGCGCCGATGCGTTTGGCGAGGCGGCCGAGGTCGCCGGTGGTGAGGTTGCGGTGGGCGGTGCGCATCATGTGGCCGACGAGTTCGCGGACGTGGGTCATGCCGCGCACTTGCTGGGGGGCGATGTGTTCGGCGCGCAGGAGGGCGTGCAGGGAGTTGTGGTAGTCGCGGCGCAGGGCGTGGGCTCGGCCGATCTCGACGAAGTATTGGGCTCTGCGGCCTTCGGCGGGGATGGTTTGCGGGTCGAGGGTGGGGGCGAGTTCGAGGACTCGGCCTGGTTCGCGTTTCTCCATTGCCGCTGACATGCGCCAGAGGATCACGTTCGTCGCGTCGAAGGTGGGGTTGCGCAGGAGGGTGTTGTTCGCGTCGGCGTGCTCGAGTCGAGCGACCTGCTCGTCCGCCTCGTTCAAGTGGTCGGCCGGGTCGCCGCCCAGCGCAGCGGTGACGAGCGCGGCTTGGAGATGCAGCATGCCGTAGGTCTCGATTTCCTCGACCGAGCGCACCTCCGGCGCGAGCCGCTCGGCGGTGGTCTCGGCGTCCTGAAGTGCGGTGGGCAGGGTGCCGGGGCGCCCCAGGAGCGTCTGGCTCCGGGTGTAGGCGGCTGTCGCCGGCCCAGATGTGCCACCGATCTTCTCGGTAGCGCGCTCGATTTCCTGCGCGGCTGTCCACGCCAGTGCTGGATACCCGCGCCGCGACGCCGATTGTGCCGTGAGATAGGCGGCCGCCGCGAGGGCGTCCCAGGCGCGGTCCCGGTCGATGCCGGTCGCGTCCCGAGTATGGCGGTAGCAGTCCGTCAGTAGAGGCGCGAGCATTGGCCCGAGCTTCGCGTAGTCGCATGCGCGCCGCAGTTCGGCCGCGTACTTCGTCGCGGCCGTGAGTTCGTCCAGGCTTCGTGGTGGGCCGTCCACCGTGGTGTTCCCGTGCGTCCAGAGCGCGGTTTCGATGGCGGGCACCGCGGCGTGGAACCCGGCCGACGACGGGTCGAACCGATCGTGCTGATCGCCGGTCAGATCACCGACCGCGACGCCGAGTGCTTGGGCGAGGGCGTGCAGGGTCCGCCGCGAGTCGATGGGGCGCTCGCCGTTCTCGTATTTGGCGATCGCGCCCCGGCTGACGCCGACCCGATCGGCCAGCACTTGCTGCGAGATCCCACGGCGCGCGCGAATGGCACGCACCTGTCGGCCGATGTACCGGCCCTCGTCGTTCCCCTGACCCTCGCTCATCGGCTCTCCCTCGCCGGATGCTGATCGAAACCTCATGCTAGACGCGCCGCCAGGTGTCCCGCACCGGGACAATGCGGGTTCGGCAGCCCGCCAAGCTGTCGCGAGCACTCGCCCTCGGGACGGGCACGTCGGTGCGCGCGACAACGGTTGCGCTCCAGGGCGCGGGTGCTCACAACGCGATGAGCAGGGGAAGGCAAACGTGATGCGGGGAGTGGCAGTCGATTTCGCGTGGAACGCGTTCGTGAAGCGGCATGGTGACGCGATCGCGACGATGGCGACCGGTGATCGAAACGAATTCGGTGCGATTCGCGCAGCGTCGTCGTTTACGCCCGGCTCCACGCTATCCCTAGCGGAACACCTGGGTCGCAACGGTTTCCGGGCGCGAGCCGTCCAGTGCCACGCACATCGACTCCGCCGTCGCCGCCCGCGACGCACCGATAGCAACCGACCGCGCCTCGACGTGATGCCGTCGCGACCGCTGCGCGGACACGATCGGCGCGCGACGGCCTCGCACCGCGTCGGTGATCCCGGTGCGGCGGGGCGGGAGGGCACGCGGTGAGCGATCTGTGCGATCCGGCGGCCGACACCCCGGCCAGCCGGTGCCGTTTCTACCGGCAGTGCGGGCTTCCGGCGGCCGTGCAACCGGAACTCGGCCGCATCGTCGTGCCCGCGGGCAGAGTCGGCGCGATCACCATGCCCGCTCGGCTCGGCCAAGAGGTGAAGGCGCTGCTGCAGGTCCGGCGGTCTGCGCTCGGGCCGATCATCTCGCATCCACGCTCGAAGCGCTGGACCTATTTGGTGCGGCCGGACCTGCCCGACGAAGTCGGCTTTTTCGCCGAGCTGTTCCGGCTGGACGTGTCGGTCGCGCGCTGCGGCGCGCAGATCGCCCTGCCGTCGCCCGCCGACCGGTCGCCGTGCTTCCGCGTGTGGGTGGAACCGCCGCGCGATACGTTCCGGCCGTCGGGTTCGGTCGTCGTCGCGGCGATCCGGGTACGCGCGGGACGCCGGTGGTGACCGGGCCGCAGCAGCGGTCGCCGCGCCCGGAAGAGCCCGATGTCCATGTGTCGGTCCAATTCCACGACGTGCGTCTGAACTTCGTGGCCTGTGCGAGCGCTGCCGCACTTTTCGTCCAGGAGTGGCGCGCCCGCCACTACGAGGACGCGGCCACGGTGCTCCCGGGCGATCCGACGGGCCTGCCCCGCCTGCCGAACGAGCGGTTGTTCCTCGACCCGTGAGCAGCGCTCGGCCTGGCAGCGCACGCGGCGGCGGCCGAGCGCCGAGCCGGACTCGGCGGGGTGACGCGCTGCCCGTGCAATCGGGACCCGGCCGCATCATCGTGCCCACTCGGCTGGGTCAGGATGCGAAGGCGCTGACGCAGGTCCGGCGGTCCGCGTCCGGTTCCCGTCCTGGCCCAACTCGTCGCGTCACCCTGTCCGCTTATGGGCGGTCCCGGTTGCGCTTTTCCTCAGCGCTACGTTCACCGGGCCGACGGGCGCGCGGCGGACATGCTCACCGCGCTTCCGGCGTTCTCGGCGCTGCCCGGCATCCGATCTATCGGCCGGTCTTCCGTCGACCGCCCCGGTGTACTCGGAGACGGATCGTGGTGTCCAGGTCGAGCGCTGGCCCCGCCGCACCTAGGAAGTCGAGGTTTGCCGGGCATATCGGCCGCCGTGCAGATGTGCGGGGCGGTGTCCTAGGTGTCGCGGCGCGCGTTCTACTCGTGGGAGGTTTTCGCCGCCCGTTCCCGCCGGATGAGCGGATACCAGTGGTCTCGAGCACCACCCCGGCGCTGCCATTCCCGGCAGTTCGGACGAGCGGACGGCGACCCAACCCGAGTCGAGCGCGGGGCGCGAGTGCCCGCTGAGCAATCCATCGGCGGCGTTTGCGCGGATGCCGCGACACCCGCGCGCGGAGCGATACCCTTGAGCAGGGTAATTCGACGTCAAGGAGCTGATGTGGAACACCTGCGAGGCAAGGGCGCATCGTGTGTAGCCGCCGTCTGACCGGCAACGGCTGACTCCGAGCTACCGATGCGCGAACCGATCGATCTCGCCGATTCGGCGGAACGGACCCGTGCGGCGCTCGCCGCCGCCGTGGCGCGATTCTCCGAGGCCTGGGCGTCGGGATTCCCGCCCGATCTGTCCTCCTATCTGCCCCGCGAACCGGCCGATCGGCACACGATGCTGATCGAATTGATCAAGGTGGACCTCGAGTTCCGCTGGCTTCGCTACCACTTCCCCAAACGGCTGATCGACTACCGCGCGGAATTCCCCGAGCTGCGCAGCGCTCCGTTCCCGGCCGATCTGGTCTACGAGGAATTCCACGCCATGCGCCGCAGCGGCCGCCGCGACGCCGCCGATTCGGACGGCACCGCCACCGCGACGGCGGCCGATCCGGAGCTCGACCGGATCACCAGCGACTACCGCAGCACGATGATCGCTCGTCCCAGCGCCCAGGTCGCGCTCGACGCCATCGACGTCGGCGATCGAGTCGACGATTTCGACCTCCTGATGCGCATCGGGGTCGGCGCCTTCGCCCAGGTGTACCTCGCGCGGCAGCAGTCGATGCAGCGACTGGTCGCGGTCAAGATCTCGCACAACCACGGCAACGAGCCGCAGACGCTCGCCCAGCTCGACCACGAGTACATCGTGCGCATCTTCGACCAGCGACTCATCGCCGACGGCGAGCTGAAGTTGCTCTACATGCAGTATCTGCCCGGCGGAACGCTGCTCGACGTGCTGCGTTTGTCGCGCACGACGCTGCCCGAACGTCGCAGTGGGCAACTGCTGCTGGACGCCATCGACAAGGTGCTCGCAGATAAGGGCGAGGTGCGGCCGACCGAGTCCGCTGTCCGGACCAGGATCGCCGGACTGACCTGGCCGGAGACCGTGGTGTGGCTGGGGCGCCGGCTCGCGGACGCGCTGGAGCACGCGTCCGAACGTGGGGTGCTGCATCGCGACATCAAACCCGCGAACGTGCTGCTGAGCGCCGAGGGGATTCCGAAGCTGGCCGACTTCAACGTCAGCTTCAGCAAACGTGTCCGGGGCACCAGCCCGTTGGCGTACTTCGGCGGGTCGCTGGCATACATGTCGCCGGAGCAACTCGAGGCCTGCCACCCCGACCTGCCCGCGACCGCCGTGGAACTGGATACGCGAAGCGACATCTTCGCGCTCGGCGTCATGCTGTGGGAGTTGCTCACCGGGCGCCGCCCCTTCGCGGACGAGACGTCGGCGGGCGATTCGCAGACGTCGCTGGCCCGCATGATCGCACTGCGGCGCCGGCCCATCGGTCCGGCGTTCCTGTCGGAGCTGCCCCCGGACTGCCCCATGGCGCTGCGGCGCGTGCTGTTGAAATGTCTGTCGCCCGACCGTGCGGACCGCTACTCGTCCGGCTCGGAATTGGCGCAACAACTCGACCTGTGCCTGGAGCAGCGGGCCCGCGATCTCGTCTATCCGCCCCCGGACAGCTGGCGCGCACGGCTCGCGAGCAGGCCCACTCCGGTTCTGTGGTTGTCCTCGCTGGTCGGTGTCGGCCTGGCGACGAGCTACATGGCCGTGCACGTCCAGGACCTGATCAGAGAGCGCCTGCCCGATACGACCAACTCGCAGCTCAACATGGGTGTATACGTCTTCGTCCTCATCGCCTGCCCGCTGTCCATCGTGATCTACGCGTATATGTCGCGTGATCTGCTCGCGGTTCCGCGCGGCTTGCGCGAGGGCAGACGCTACGACGAGGCACTGCTCGCGCGAGTGCGGTCGCGAACACTGTTCTGGGGGGACATGTGTGCGCTGAACACCTTTCAGACCGGGATTACGGCAACGGTGACGGGGGTGTTCCTCTGCCTCTGGCTCACCGATCTTCCGGCGCGACTGGTGATCCACGCGGCGATGACCGTTTTCATGGCGGCTGTCATCTCCGTCGCCTACACGTTCTTCCTGTCGACGTTCTACATCGTCCGCTGTGTCTATCCGATCTATTTGCGTTACAGCCGCACGACGGCGCACGACTTCGGCGTCATCCGCACGCTGCGCCGCAGAACCACGATCTATCTCGCGGTCACGGCGTCCGTGCCACTGGTCGGGGTGCTGGCCGGATTCAGCCTGCTCGAACCCGAGGAACTTCCGTTGGTGCGCGATTCGGTCCTCGGGTTGTGCGCGGTCGGCGGGCTCGCGTTCGTCGCCGTGTACTGGCTGTTCCGCACGCTGGACGCGGACTTGCGCGCGCTCCAGCGGGTGGTCCAGGCGTCAGCGGCGGACGTGGACTGATCCGCGCGCACGCCCACGACCGCTGTCCTACCGCTCACGGCAGATCACCACCGGGCTCGCGGCGTGATGCAGCAA
The DNA here is from genome assembly GCF_040681035.1 of Nocardia sp. NPDC051911. NCBI lineage: Bacteria > Bacillati > Actinomycetota > Actinomycetes > Mycobacteriales > Nocardiaceae > Nocardia > Nocardia sp. NPDC051911. Next base: position 135,903 of record NZ_JBFAXY010000014.1, on the reverse strand, counting down.
GTTCTGGCTCGTCGATCCGAGGACGAGTCCGGTGAGGCGGTTGTGCCCACGACTGCCGGTCACCAGCAGTTGGGCTTTCTCGGCGTGTGCGAGCAGCGCCTGCGCGGGCGTGTTCTTCTCGACCACTTTGGTGACCGTGACGTCCGGGTATTTCTCGCACCATCCGGCCAAGCATTCGGACAGTAGTGCCTCCTCCTGTTGAGCCAGCACATCCCACGCGTCGGGCACCGGGGTCCACTGCAGCAGGTCCGGGTCGTTCCACGCGTGCAAGGCGGTCACTTCGACGCCGAGTGTGGACGCCAGCTCGAACGCCTCGCCGAGCGCCGCGGAGCTACCCGGGCTCCCGTCGACGCCGACGAGCACGGGCCGCTCGTCCGGCTGTGGCCGGTCGAGCCTGCCTCGCCACACGGTCACCGGACAGGCCGCCTTGTTCGCGACCGTGAGCGCGGTCGATCCCAGCAACAGCGTGGACAGCCGATCCTGGTGTTTCGCCGCGACGACGACCATGCGCGCTTCCGCGCTGTGCTTGATCAACTCGCGCGCGGGCGAGCCGTCCTCGACGGTCCGGTGGATCTCGATGTCCGGCTGATCGGCGCGCACCGCGTCGAACGCCTCCTCGACCTTCTGCTTCGCCGCCGCTCGGAGTTCGGGTAGCAGATTGACCTCGGCCAGAGCGGAGGAGGTCATGGGGTAGTCGAGGGCGGGAACCACGCCCAGCAGCACCAGCGTGGCGCGCTGCCGATTCGCGACGGCTCCGGCCCAGCGCGCTGCACCCACAGCGGTCGGGCTGCCGTCGATTCCGACGACGATCGACTGACGGTCGGCTGGTGTGCTCATTTCGTCTCCGTTTGCGGCTGTGACAGGGTCACTTCCACAGTCGCAGCGGGGACCCGCTCCGCACCGGGGGCGGTGGCCCCTGATGGTCGGGACTTAAGACCCTCACCGGGCGGAATTCCCGGCCGAGGCCGGAGCGAGCTACCGAGCGAATCGGGCGATCGCCCGCAGGACGGCGGCGCTCATGGCCGTGCTGCCCGTGTGCCCGGAATCGTCGATGACCTGTAGTTCCGCGTCGGGCCACGCCTGGGCCAGCTGCCAGGCGGTGTACAGCGGGGCGCTCAGGTCGAGTCGGCCGTGGATCAGCACGCCGGGAATGCCCGTGAGCCGGTGCACGTCACGCAGCAACTGCCCGTCCTCCAGCCAGCCCGCGTTGGCGAAATAATGCGTGCAGATTCGCACGAAGGCCATTCGCGCCGCGTCCGGCTTCGCGCTGTATTGCCCTGGGCTGCCGAGGTTCTCGTGCGCGATCACCGCGTCCTCCCACGCGCACCACCGCCGCGCCGCCGATTCGCGGGTCGGCGCGTCGGGGCTCTCGATCAGTCGGTGATAAGCGTCGACGAGGTCGCCGTGGCGGTCGGCGAGGGGAACGCCGGTGCGGAAGGTCTCCCACTGTGCGGGCAGGAGTTTCGCGACATCGCGGTAGAGCCAGTCGATCTCCTCTTGCCGGGTCATGGTCACCCCCACCAGCACGATCTCGCTGACCCGCTCGGGGTAGCGCTGGGCGTAGGCGAGGATCAGCGTCGATCCCCAGGAACCGCCGAAGAGCAACCACCGGTCGATTCCGAGGTGTTCGCGCAGACGTTCCATGTCCGCGATCAAGTGATGCGTGGTGTTGTGCGTGAGGTCGACCGACGGGTCGGAGGCATGCGGCAGACTCTCGCCGCAGCCACGTTGATCGAACAGGACGATCCGGTAGGCGGCCGGGTCGAAACTCTTCCGCGAGCCGCGCCGCCCGCCGCCGCCCGGTCCGCCGTGCACGACCAACGCCGGTTTACCGTGCGGGTTACCGCTGGTCTCCCAGTAGACGCGCTGTCCGTCCCCGACGTCCAGAAGCCCGCGGGCATACGGCTCTATATCGGGAAAAGGCTGCGGCGCATCGGATTGCTGCTCGGGCGTGGACACGGTCGACCACACTACCGCCGAGCGACCAGGTGACCTGGTGTTCGGCAAGCGGGCGCTGCCGGGCCAGGGTAGGTCGGAATCGTGATCGGACCCGGCCGGATGATGCACGCCCCGCCGCTGGTGTTCGGCAAGTCGGGCCGGCTCCGGACACGGCGGCGGTGACGCACGTCACCCCGCGGTTTCGTTACGAAGAGCGGGTCGGCGACATCTTGTGTTCGTCCGGTGCGGCAGCACGGGACATCGGCAGTGAGGGGGCCTCCTCGCTGCGCTCGCCACTGCAGAAAGAACGGAAGGACATCATGAGCAAGGTCTGGTTCGTCACCGGCTCCTCTCGCGGTTTGGGCCGAAACTTCGTCGCGGCCGCGTTGTCTCGCGGCGACAAGGTGGCCGCGACCGCTCGCAGTACCGAACATCTCGCGGAATTGGTCACCGCCTACGGCGACGCGGTGCTCCCGCTCGAGCTGGATGTGACCGACAGGGCAGGAGTCTTCGAGAGCGTGAAGCATGCCCACGCGCATTTCGGCCGCTTGGACGTCATCGTGAACAACGCGGGTTACGGGCTACTCGGCGCGGTCGAGGAACTGACCGAGCAGCAACTGCGAGATCAGTTGGAAACCAACTTCTTCGGCACGGTATGGGTCGTCCAGGCCGCGCTGCCATATCTGCGGGAGCAAGGCAGAGGGCACATCATCCAGATCTCGTCGGTGGGTGGTCTCGCCGCCTGGCCGCTCGGTGGTGCGTACCACGCTTCCAAATGGGCGCTGGAAGGCCTGAGTGAATCCCTCGCCCAGGAGGTCGCCGGCTTCGGTGTCAAGGTGACCTTGGTCGAACCCGGCTCCTACGCGACCGACGGCGCCGCCGGAGCGGTCCACGCCCAGACCGACCCGCGCTACGACGGACTCCGCGCGGCGTTCGCCGCCTACGCGCAGAGCCTCGATTCCGGCGACCCGTCCGCCGCAGGCCGGGCGTTGCTCGAGATCGCGGACTCCACCAACCCGCCTTTGCGCGTGTTCTTCGGTTCCGGGGGAAATCAAATCCTTCCGCAGGTCTACGCCGACCGGCTCGAGACCTGGGCCGAGTGGAAGGAGCTTTCGGCGGCGGCTCAAGGCCACACGCCCGCAGCCTGACTCGGTGCGACGCGACCGGCCTGCAGAACCCCACCTGGACACGTGTTCCGGGTGGGGAAGGTGCACCCGCGGCGTCACAAAACGGCGGGCACCCGCGTCTAGTGGGTGGAACAGCGGGGTCCACTCGACCCCATTCCGGTACGGCTCGCGAAGCGGCGTGAGCATCGAAGCGAAGGAGTGCGAATGTCGGTCGTCAGGTCTCCGCGTCAGCGGTTTCGATGGTGGCAGGTGCTCGTAATAGTGCCGGCTCTGCTGGTGGTGAACATGGCGGCGCCGGCCGGGGCCGAACCGAGCGGAGCCCGAACGCCCGATTCGACGTTTCTCGCAGAGGGGCAGTACGTCGAGACCGCGACGGCACGTTTCCACTACCGGAAAGCGGGCGAAGGACCGCCGCTCATTCTCCTGCCAGGCGGCTCGCTGTGGTCCTATACCTATCGCGACATCATTCCGGCTCTCGCCACCGCGCACACCGTGTATGCCGTCGACCTGCCCGGCAGCGGGTACACCGTGCCGCATGATGCCGACTTCGGATACGACGTGGGGGCCATGTCGGACGCGTTGCGGCAGTTCATGTCCGCGGTCGGGATTACCCGCGCGTCCATCGTCGCGCACTCACTGAACGGTTCGGTCGCAGTGGATTCGGCCGCACGGCATCCCGAACAGGTCGATCGTCTGGTCCTCATCGCGCCGCTCGTGTTGGACACCGACCTCAACATGAACATGCGGCTGATGCGCCAACCCGGTGCGGGCGAGCTCGCCGCCTCCGTCATGACCGAGGAGATCTACGTGGCGGGCCTGCGCGGGGCCTACGCGCACCCGGAGATTCTCACCGATGAGCTGGCGGACACGTATTGGACTCCGCTCAGCCGCACGGAGAACCGGACCGCGATGTGGAAGCAGCCGCGCACTCTCGATCTGGCTGTAGTACAGCGAGAATCGAGCGCGATCGAAGCCGACACGCTGATCCTGTGGGGCGAGAACGACCATGTCGTCGACCTGTCACAGGCTCGGCCGCTCGCTCAGCTGATCCCCCACTCGACACTGCGGATCATTCCGGGCGCCGGACACAATGTCCATGAGGACGATCCCGCCGCGGTCGCGCTCGAACTGACCGGATTCCTCGCACCGCGCTAGCTCACACCCGTGCCGGGCCGGCGGCGGCCCGGCACGGCTCGTCCACAGCGGTCAACGGTCCTCGGTGAGAACAGGTTTGAGATCGAGGATCGGTGTGCCGTGCACAGCTTCGAGGTTGCGGACGTGGATGCGGGTTCCGGTGACGGCCAGGACATGGACGCTGTGCAGACCGATCGGATTGGGCCGATGTGGGGCGCGGGTGACGAAGACGCCGGTGGTCGCGCGAGTCGCGTCACCACGCGGGTGGATGGTGAGTGTTTCGCGGTCGGCACGATCGAGCCAGGTCAATACCAAGATGTCCATGCCGGCGGCGAGTCCGTCGAGGGCGGGGGCACATGGTCATCGATGACCAGCCAGGCCGGCGGGGCTCCTTCATCGGGTTGGCGGGGAGCGGTGGCGGGGTCGGTCAGCACGGATTCGACGTGCCCGATCGGGCGCAGCGTGTAATCGGTCATGATGTCCTTGCCGTTCTCGCAGGTGGTTCGAGCCCGTTGCCCTCGGGCGTCGAATCACCCAAGAGCGACGGGCTCGGCTTTCAGAATATTGCCGATATCAGGACTGCCGGATCACCGCGAGGTCGAACTCCAGCGTCACCTTCGGAGCGACCATGCCTGCGGCCGCCTTCCAGTGCACCCCCCAGTCCTTGCGGTTGATCGTGGTTGCGCCGGTGAAGCCGACTCGGAGGGCGCCGTTCGGGTCGTTCCGCACGCCGGCCAGTTCGAAGTCGACGGTCACCGGCTTGGTGACACCGCGGATGGTCAGGTCGCCGGTGACCTGGACTGTGGTCTCGTCGACCCGCGCAACTCCGGTCAGGGCGAAGGTGATGGTCGGGTGGTCATCGGCGGCGAGGAACTTTCTGCCCAGCAGATCATCGCGCCGCCGGTCGCGGGTGTCGATGCTCGCGGCCTGGATCCGCAGCCCGCCGCTGGACTTCGAGGGGTCGCCGAAGTGCAGATGCGCGCTGCCGTCGAATTCCCCGAAACTCCCGCGCACCCGGGTGGCCATGGTGTGCCGGGCGATGAAGCCGATTCGTGTGCGGGCGGTATCGATGACGAAGTCGCCGGTCAGGTCGGCGAATTCGATGGTGGTTGACATGGTCGGTCACTCCTGGCGAGGTCGGATGGGTCGGGCGAGCCGGCCGCTCGAAGCGTGGTGCGGTAACGCGGGTCTCACGCCCGGCCGGGATCGCGGGTGATGGTGCGCGCGATGGCGAGGGCGGCGAGTTTGTCGGGGTTACGGATGCCGTAGCCGTTGACGATCACGTCGTCGACGATGTCCAGCACGAGAACGGCCTCCAGATGGTCGCCGGTGTAGATGGCGACCGCGGGCTCGCTGTTGCAGTTCACCGGCTCGATCCGCATGCCTGGCCTGCGGTGCACTGCTTGCAGCAGGTTCAGCAGAATCGTGGCAACTTGCTCGGCGCCGGTCATCACCAACTGGCGTACCGCGGTGATCTTGCCGCCGCTGTCGGTGGTCCAAGTGACATTCGGCGCGAGCATCGACAGCAGACCCGCCAGGTCACCAGTGGTCGCCGCCGTCATGAATTTCTCGGTGAGTTCGGCGATGCGGGCGCTGTCGTACGGCCCGAACCGGTTGCGTCGCGACCGGACGTATTCGCGGGCGCGGTAGGCCATTTGACGCACCGCCGCCGCGGATTTGCCGACCGATGCGGCGATATCGTCGTAACCGAAGGCGAATACTTCGCGCAGCACGAACACCGCGCGTTCATCCGGGGTGAGCGATTCCAGCAGCACGAGCATCCCCATCGAAACCGACTCGGCGAGAACCAGATCACCCGCGGCATCGTGCTCGGTGAGCAGCAGCGGCTCGGGCAACCATGGTCCGATGTATTCCTCGCGGCGGCGAGCGCTGAGCCGCAGCGCGCTGAGCGCCTGCCGGGTCACCACCTGCGCGAGATACGATTTGGTGTCCCGCACCGTCGCAAGGTCCACCTGGGCCCACCGCAGGTAGCTGTCCTGCAGCACGTCGTCGGATTCGGTCGCCGAGCCGAGGATTTCGTAGGCGATCGTGAACAGCAACGGCCGCAACAGGGTGAACCGCTCGGCATGCTCATCGGTAGTGCTCACGAGTTGGCCGCCATCTCCGAATCGGACAGCGGGAGCCGCCTGCCGCCCTTGAGCCAGAACAGCGAGCCGGGCTTGCGGGCTTCCCATCGAATTCCCCACAGCGTCCACTTGGTAGCCGTCTCCTTGATCGGCGCGCCGATGCGGCCGGAGATATGGGCGTTCATGGGTGTGTCGTCCTTGTGCGCGAGCTGCACGACGCCCGCGCGGCGGCCGAGGCTGACGTTGGATCCGAGGAACGCCATGTCCAGTGCCGCGGGCGCAGTGCCTGCGATGCGGGCCAGCACCGTGTCGGCGGCGTGAGCGCCGAGCGGCCCGGCGGCTTGGCAGCTCATGCGCAGCGGCTGGTTCGACGGGGCGGCGGCGTCCCCGGCCGCGACGATACGGTTGTCGTCGACGCTGGTCAGGGTCTCGTCGGTGAGGAGCCGCCCGAGAGCGTCGGTGTGCAGGCCGCTGCGTGTGGCCAGCTCCGGCACACCGAACCCGGCGGTCCAGATGGTGACCGCGCTCGGCGCCACGCAGCCGTCGGACAAGACGATCGACTCCCGCAGGACCTCGGCCACCCGCACATTCTCGAGCACATCGACGCTGTTGCGGGCCATCCACCGGGCCACCACCCGTCGCGCCCGCACCGAGAAACTCGGAGCCAATCGATCGCCGCATATCAGTGTGACGGCGCGCCCCTGTTCGGCCAGTTCGGCCGCTGTTTCGATCCCGGTGAGCCCGCCACCGACCACGGTGATCGGGGCCTGCGTCGGCAGCTCTTCGATGGCGGCCCGCAGGCGGTGAGCGTGCTCCAGTTCCGCTATGGGGTAGGCGAATTCGACCGCTCCCGGCACTGTGGTGGGCGGGGCCGCGGTGCTGCCGACCGCGTAGACGACATAGTCGTAGTCCAGTGCGCGGCCCGATGCCAGCTCTACGGTCCGCGAGGCGGTATCGATGCGGGTGGCGTCATCGACGACGAGGCGCACACCGTCGCCGAGCAGCGGGCCGTAGTCCGCCTCGGCCTCTCCGGTACCGGCCACGAATTGATGCAGCCGCAGTCGTTGGACGAAGGTCGGGCGAGAGTTGACCACGGTGATCTCGACGTCGTCGCGCTGTCGCAGTCGATTGGCTGCCACGGCGCCGGCATAGCCGCCGCCGATGACCACGACCTTGAAGCTGGTGCTGTTGTGCTCCGTCATGCCCACGAGACGCTGCCGACCACCGAGAAATAACAGTAGGTGATGCAGTTCACTGACCGGTCAGGCCTGCCGGCGAACTCACCGCCCGCAGTCGCGGTTGTGGTGCGGCGTCCAGCGTGTGGCCCGTCCCGCCGGAGGACCCGCGGAGTGGGCGCCGCCCGAGGTCACCGCCCCCGAATCACCCCGGCTCGCTCCCCGCTGGACGATCACAGTTCGCGCAGTTTTCGTCAGGCGGCCTGTGCCGCGGGGTCCGGCTTCGGGGCGACGACCCGTTCCCGGGTGCGCAGCGAAGCCCACAATGCGGCGGTGGCGGCGGTGCACGCCGCGGCCCCGCCCACGTGCACGACGACCAGCGCCGCAGGGACGTCGGTGAAGTACTGCACGATGCCGACCAAACCCTGTGCGCACACCAGTCCCAGCAGCACGAAGAGGCGGGTGCGCACGGCGGGTGTGATACCGACCGCGAACAAACCGAAGGCCAAGCCGATCAGCAGAGCGAGGTAGCCGACGAGCAGTTGCGAGTGCAGATGCACCAGGGTGACGATCTCCACCTGCAACCGCTCTACGGGACGTTCGATGCTCTTGTCGCCCGCGTGCGGGCCTGCGGCGGTCACCAGGGTGCCCGCGACCAGGACCGCCGCGAGCGCGACCCCCGCCAGCGCGGTCAGCCAGCGCAGCGGCGCGGGAGCCTGCACGGTGTCGATGCCGTCGTCGGGTTCACCGATCTTCGCGTACAGCACCACCGCGAGCCACACCATCACCATGGACGCGAGCAGGTGCGTCGACACGGTCCACCACAGCAGTCCGGTGCGCACCGTGATGCCGCCGATGACCGCCTGCACGACGGTGCCACCGGGCATCAGCCACGCGTACACCAGCACCTCGCGGCGGCGGCGCGCCCGGGTAACGGCCAGCACGATCGCCGCCGCGCACAGCGTGACCACGAAAGTGAGCAGCCGGTTGGAGAACTCGACCGCCTGGTGGATGGCCGGGACCTCCGACACCGCGACCGGCGTGAAACTACCGGGGAAGCACTGCGGCCAGGTCGGGCAGCCCAGCCCGGACGCGGTGACGCGCACGACCGCGCCGGTCACCGAAATGCCCGCCTGGGAGAGGATGACCGCGAGCGCGATCAGGCGCTGCACCCGCGAGGAGGGCAGCGGCAGCTTGTCGACGAGTCGCAAGAACGCGCGATACAGCACGTCGAAAATGGTAGCCGGGCCGGATCCGGCGGTTTCATCCGGTCTACTACATTTCGTCGTTGAAGCTCAGTGGAAGCGGAACAGGCGGGTGGCCGCGACGCCCGACACCGCGCCCCACACCGCGAGCACGGCGATCCCGAACCAGTCGACGCTGGTGTGCATCGCGCTCTCCAGCGCTTCGGCCAACGCCCCCGAGGGCACCAGCCTGGCCAGTACGCTCACCACCGTGGGCAGGTCGTCGGAGGCGAACACGATGCTGGCGACGCCGAGCATGACGAACCACAGGATGTTCGCCAGCGCGAGCACCACCTCGGCCTTGAGAGTGCCGCCCAGCAGCAGGCCCATCGCCGCGAACGTCGCGGTGCCGAGCGCGATCACCGCCGCGCCCAGCAGCAACCCGAGCGGTTCCGGCCGCCAGCCCAGCGCGAAGCCGATGAGGCCGAGCAGCACGGCTTGCAGCACGACCACGATGAGCACGGCCGCGCACTTGCCCGCGATGACGCCCCAGCGCGGCAGCGCCGTCGCGCCGAGCCGCTTGAGCGCGCCGTAGCGGCGGTCGAAGCCGACCGCGATGGCCTGACCGGTGAACGCGGTGGACATGACGGCCACCATCATCACCGCGGGCACGATCTTGTCCACCCGGTCCGCGCCGAGGTCGCCGAACGGCAGCAGGCTGAGGCCGACCAGCAGGGTGATCGGGATGAACATGGTCAGCAGCAGTTGTTCGCCGTTGCGCAGCAACAGGATCAGTTCGAGCCTGGTCTGCGCGAGCAGCATCGCGGCGCGGGTGCTCGGACGCGGGGCGGGAGCGAAAGTGCCCGGCGCGAAACGGTTGGCGGTCCGGTCGTGCTCGCTCATCCGCGCAGGTCCCGTCCGGTCAGTTCGAGGAAGACGTCCTCGAGGCGGCGCTGGTCGATCCGGATGTCGGTGGCCAGCACGTCCATCCGCGCGCACCACGCGGTGACGGTGGCGAGCACTTGCGGATTGATCTCGCCCTCCACCAGATAGGTGCCCGGCGTGGTCTCCCGGGGCGTGAAGCCTTCGGGCAGGGCGTTGGCCAGCAGTTCCAAGTTCAGTTTGGGCGGGGCGCAGAAGCGCAGCTGCCCGGCCGCGCCGTGGGCGGTGACCTCGGCCGGGGTGCCGGAGGCGACGATGCGGCCGTGGTCGATGATCACCAGTTGGTCGGCGAGCTGCTCGGCCTCGTCCATCATGTGCGTGGTCAGCACGACGGTCACCCCGTCGCGGCGCAGGGCATCGATCAGCTCCCAGACGATCAACCGGGCCTGAGCGTCCAGCCCCGCGGTTGGCTCGTCGAGGAACACGATTTCCGGCTTGCCCACCAGTGCGCAGGCGAGAGCGAGCCGTTGCTGTTGTCCGCCGGAGAGGCGGCGGTAGGGGGTGCGGCGGTTGTCCTGGAGGCCGAGCGTGCGCAGCAGCCAGTCGGGGTCGAGCGGGTCCGCGGAGTAGGCGGCCACCAAATCGAGCATCTCGCCCGCCCGCGCACCGGGATACGCGCCGCCGCCCTGCAACATGACGCCGATGCGGGGGCGCAGTCGTTCGGAATCGGCGACGGGGTCCAGGCCGAGCACGCGCACCGTGCCCGCGTCCGGCGCGGCGAATCCCTCGCACATCTCCACCGTCGTGGTCTTGCCCGCGCCGTTCGGGCCGAGCAGCGCGAGCACCCGCGCCGGTTCCACCTCGAACGTCAGGCCGTCCACCGCGGTGATCTGGTCGTACCGCTTGACGACGCCGTCCACGCTGACAGCAGGCCCGGAAGCTGTCGTCACGACGCCGCCTCGCCGGCGCGCGATTCCGGCGCACCCGGTGATGCTGTGTAGACGGCTCCCTCGCCACGCTCGGTCACGATGTCACACCGTAAGAGGTGGGCACCTGTGACGGAGCCGACACCCCCGTCTGCCCGCGCCAGGGCAGCGAATTGCGCGTGATCACGATGAACAGCACCCCGACGATCACGGTGGCGATCGCGGCGCCCACGATCTGGAACACCTCGAGATCGGCGCCGCGCGGCATCAGGATCACGCTCACGATCGCCGAGAACGCCACCGCCGGAACGCGGAACACCGGCCTGGTCGCCCACGCGGCCATCGGGACGATCGCCCACAGCAGATACCAGGGCTGCACCACCGGGAAAAGCAGCACGATCGCGCCGAGCGCCACGCCGAGCGCGCCGACCGGATGCAGCCGCCCGGTGCCGGTGGCGACCAGCATGCGCACGGTGAAGAAGCCCGCGACCAGTGCCGCGATCGGGCGGGTGATGCTCAGCAGCGCGGTGGTGTGATCGCCGAGCCCGAGCAGCACGCCGCCGAATCCGGTGATGATGCCCAGCACCGTGGGCAGCGACATCCAGCTGCGCACCACGCTCGCGGTGTTCAGCGTGTAGATCCAGCCGAAGCCGAGCCCGCTCACCGAACTGATGAAAAGCGTTGTGCCGATGGCTATCGCGCCGAGCATGGCGGCCGCGATGGCCACCGTGCGCAGTGAGGCTCCCCACCTGCGAGCCAGCGCCATGCCGACGAAACCGAGCGCGATGATCGAGGTGAACTTGATCGACGACGACAGCGTGATGATGACCGCGCCGCCGATCAGCCGCGCATAGGCGCGGCCGTCGAACGGGTGGGTGTCCTCGATGGCGCGCAGGCAGAACTCCAGGCCCGCCAGCATCAGGCCGAGCATCAGCGCGTCGTTGTGCACGCCGCCGACCAGATGGAACAGCACGAGCGGGTTGGCCGCGCCGAGCCACAGCGCGCTGACCGGCGCGACGCCGCAGCGCACCGAGAGCCGGGGCAGTGCCCAGACGATCAGCGCGACGCCGCCGAGCGCGAGGATCCGGTGCACCCACACGCCCGCGATGATGTTGTCGCCGGTGAGTTCGGCGATGCCGCGGCCGATCCAAAGGAACAGCGGGCCATAGGGCGCGGGGGTGTCACGCCAGATGGTCGGGACGTTGTTGGTGAGGACGTTGTCGATCCCGAGCCCCGCGACCGGGCCTTCCTCGTAGGGGTCGATGCCGCGCGCGGCGATCTCGCTCTGCGCCAGATAGGAGTAGACGTCGTTGCTGAACAGCGGAGGAGCGACGCTGAGCGGGATCAGCCACAGCAGCAGCGTGCGATCGAGTTGCGATCGGGTCAGCCGGTGCAGTGGTGAGCCGCCGATACCGCCCACCGCGAACCGGCCCAGCAGCAGCCAGGCCAGCACCACGACGACGGTGCCGGTCATGCACATGGCCAGCGAGCCGGTATGGGCGCGGGCGAAGATGCCGAGCACCCGGACGCCGGACGTGGGGTTCTGGTGCACCGGCTGCGCGCCGATGCCCAGCGCGCTGATCGCCATCAGCACCGTGCCGGTCGCGCCCATCAGGCGGATCCGGTCGAGCTGCGCCAGCTCCTTGCGATCGAGACCGGGCACCTCCGACTCGTCGCGATGCAACACCGCGATCGTGTGATCGGCCGCGGGCACGTCGAGTCCGAGTGCCCGGCGCCCGAACGCCAGTGTCCTGCGCCGCGCGCCCTCCAGTACCGCCACGCCACGAAGCCTAGTTCGAGCGGCGAGCACACACCGCGAACGGACCCCGGTCGTTCCGCCCGGGCCCGCCCCGTTCACACGGCACAATCGACGCATGGTTTCGGAGTCCAGGCGGCGGATCGAGGTGGCCGCCTCCGGGCTGCTGGCGCGGCACGGGTATCACGGGTTCGGTCTGAAGGCGTTGAGCGAGGCGGCCGAACTGCCGTACGGCTCGATCTACCACCACTTTCCGGGGGGCAAGGAGGAGATCGCGGTCGCGGCGATCACCGGGACCGGCGTGCTGACCGGCCGGATGATCCGGCAGGCGCCGACCGACGTGTTCGCCACCTTGGCCACGCTGTTCGAATTCATGGTGGGCAAGCTCGCGGATTCGGAATGGACCGACGGGTGCCCGATCGGGACGCCCGCGCTGGACGGCGGCAGCGACGTGGCGGCGGTGCGCTCGGCCTGTGTGCGCGCCTTCGACACGATGGAGCAGGCGTTCGCCGGGCTGCTCGCCGAACTCGGCCTCGGCGGGGAGGATGCGGCCGAACTAGCCGCCACGGTGGTCGCCGCCTACGAGGGGGCCACCATCCTGGCCCGGATCCGCCAGACGGACGCACCGCTGCGCACGGTCGCGAAGTCGATGGAGCGGCTGATCCGGGCGACCTTCGCGGCGGCGGGAATCGGTGGCGCGGTACCGACGGCGGAAGGTTCGGACGAAATCGAAGCCGATGCGGCGTTGCCCGGAAATTTTCCGGAAATGCGCGCCGAGCAGGGAGATTCGAAGTGAAGCAGTTGACTAGAAAGAACGTTCTAGCGACACTCGGGCGATGAAGCGACTAATGCTGACCGGCCCCAGTGCGATGCGCTGGGAAGACCACCCCGAACCCGTCCTCGGCGGACCCGATCAGGCGCTCGTTCGGCCGGTCGCGCTGGCCACCTGCGACATCGATCCGGCCGTACTGCGCGGCGCTTTCCCGCTACCCGGGCCGTATCCCTTCGGGCACGAGGGAGTCGCCGAAGTGGTCGAGGTGGGGCCGGGGGTCCGCGACGTCGCGGTGGGCGACCTCGTGGTGGTGCCGTTCCAGATCTCGTGCGGCGTCTGCCGGGCGTGCGCGCGCGGCCGGACCGGGAACTGCACCAGCCATCCGCGGCTGTCCAGTTTCGGCCTCGGTCCGATGGGCGGGCTGGACTGGGGCGGGTTGTGGGCCGACCTCGCGCTCGTGCCGCACGCCGACGCCATGCTGGTCCGGCTGCCCTCCGGCGTCGACCCGGCCGCAGTGGCCAGCGCCAGCGACAACATCCCGGACGCCTACCGCTCGGTCGGCCCCCAGCTGGCCGCCGATCCCGCCGCCGAAGTCCTGGTGATCGGCGGCCCCGCCGCGCCGTCGATCGGTCTGTACGCCGCCGGGCTCGCGGTCGCGCTCGGCTCCGCCCGTGTGGTCTATCTCGACGACTCCGACCAGCGGCTCGAGATCGCGAAATCGCTCGGCGCCGAGGCGATCGAAGGCCCGCGCGACGCCCGGGTGGGACGGTTCCCGATCGTGGTCGAGGCGGCCGGCGGGGCGAAGTCGCTGCGCGCGGCGATCGATGCGGCGGCTTACGACGGCTGGTGCACGAGCGTCAGTGTGCAGTCGCAGGATGTCGCCCTGCCGATCCTGGACATGTACACCCGCTGCTGCACCTTCCACACAGGTCGCGCGCACGTCCGCCCGGTCATTCCCGAGGTGCTCGATCTCGTCGCCGCGGGGCGCTTCGACCCGTCGCTGGTCACCACCGTGACGGCCGCGTGGGACGAGGCGGTGGACGCGCTGCTGGAGACGCCGATGAAACTGGTCGCCGTGCGCTGAGCGCCTGTGACGAATCGCACTGCGTGCCCTGTCCCCGACCCCGATAGGAGGGCTGTCCGCTCGGCGCTCGACGCCCGGAGTCGTGCGGACGCGGCTCGCCTGGTTCCGAGCGGCGTTTTTTCTGCGCAGGTCAGCCGGAAAAGTTGTGCTGTGACCCGGCATCGCGTCGGGTGGACACCTGTCCGGCACGGCGGCATGGGGCCCTCCACCGTGCCGGAATCGCCGCAGGTCGACGGGGCCGCTGACTCAGGGCACCCTTATTAGCTTTCCGGAACGAATTCCGCCACACTGATGTTGTGAAAACCGTGGGTTTGCGGAGGAACGACGAAGGAGCCGGTCGCAAGGCCGACGCCGGGTCGGTTGCTGCGCCCGCGACGGTCGGCGGCGAAGGGCATACCCGAGCGGCCATCGTCCAGCTGCTGCTGGAGGAAGGACCGATCACCGCCACCGCCATCGGGAACCGGCTCGGCCTGGCCCCGGCGGGCGTGCGCAGGCACTTGGACGCGCTGATCGATTCGGGTCAGGCGCGGGCCGGTCGATCGGCGCCCTGGCAGCAGAAAGGCCGGGGCCGCCCGGCCAAGCAGTACCAGCTCACCGCGGCCGGACGCGGCAAACTCGGCCACGCCTACGACGATCTGGCCGGAGCCGCCATCCGGCAGCTCGGAGAGATCGGCGGCGAACAGGCCATCACCGAGTTCGCCCGCAAACGAGCACGCACTATCGTGGCCGGGATCGAACCGGTCGGTGAGCACACCACGGAACAGACCACGGCCAAGGCCGAGGAGATCGCCGAGGCGTTCACCGACGCCGGGTTCGCCGCCACCACCCGCAAGGTGGGCACCGGCGTGCAGATCTGCCAGCACCACTGCCCCGTGGCGCACGTCGCCGAGGAGTTCCCGCAGCTGTGCGCGGCGGAGCTAGAGGCGTTCCGTGAGCTGCTCGGCACCCATGTGCAGCGGCTGGCCACGATCGCCAACGGCGATTGCGCGTGCACTACGCACGTGCCGCTGCTCGTCCTGCCCGCCGAACGGACCGGAACTTCAGCACCAACCGCTGCACAGCCCGCAGCGGTACGAACGAACGACTCCGGAAGGAGTGCCGAATGACGACGACCACCGACCAGGTGCAACCGCTCACCCAGGAAGAGGCGATCGCCTCCCTGGGCAAATACGGTTACGGCTGGGCCGATTCGGATGTGGCCGGCGCCAGCGCGCAACGAGGTCTGTCCGAGGCGGTTGTCCGCGACATCTCGGCGAAGAAGAACGAGCCGGAATGGATGCTCGAACAGCGGCTGAAGGCGCTACGCATCTTCGATCGCAAGCCCATGCCGATCTGGGGCTCCAACCTCGACGGCATCGACTTCGACAACATCAAGTACTTCGTGCGCTCGACCGAGAAGCAGGCCGCGTCCTGGGACGAGCTGCCCGAGGACATCAAGAACACCTACGACAAGCTGGGCATCCCCGAAGCGGAGAAGCAGCGGCTGGTCGCCGGTGTCGCCGCGCAGTACGAGTCCGAGGTCGTGTACCACCAGATCCGCGAGGACCTGGAGGCCCAGGGCGTGATCTTCCTGGACACCGACACCGGTCTGAAAGAGCACCCGGAGATCTTCCAGCAGTACTTCGGCTCGGTGATCCCCGCGGGCGACAACAAGTTCTCCGCGCTGAACACGGCCGTGTGGTCGGGCGGCTCGTTCATCTACGTGCCGCCGGGCGTGCACGTCGACATCCCGCTGCAGGCCTACTTCCGGATCAACACCGAGAACATGGGCCAGTTCGAGCGCACCCTGATCATCGTCGACGAGGGCGCCTACGTGCACTACGTCGAGGGCTGCACCGCGCCGATCTACAAGTCGGACTCGCTGCACTCCGCGGTGGTGGAGATCATCGTGAAGAAGGGCGGCCGCTGCCGCTACACCACCATCCAGAACTGGTCGAACAACGTCTACAACCTGGTCACCAAGCGGGCCAAGGCCGAGGCGGGCGCGACCATGGAGTGGATCGACGGCAACATCGGCTCCAAGGTCACCATGAAGTACCCGGCGGTCTGGATGACCGGCGAGTACGCCAAGGGCGAAGTGCTGTCGGTGGCGTTCGCCGGCGAGGGCCAGCACCAGGACACCGGTGCGAAGATGCTGCACCTCGCGCCGCACACCTCCTCGACCATCGTGTCGAAGTCGGTGGCGCGCGGCGGCGGCCGGGCCTCCTACCGCGGCCTGGTGCAGGTGAACAAGGGCGCCCACGGCTCGAAGTCGACGGTGAAGTGCGACGCGCTGCTGGTCGACACGATCAGCCGCTCCGACACCTACCCCTACGTCGACATCCGCGAGGACGACGTGACCATGGGTCACGAGGCGACCGTCTCGAAGGTCTCCGAGGACCAGCTGTTCTACCTGATGAGCCGCGGCCTCACCGAGGACGAGGCGATGGCCATGGTGGTGCGCGGCTTCGTCGAGCCGATCGCCAAGGAACTGCCCATGGAATACGCGCTCGAGCTGAACCGCCTGATCGAACTGCAGATGGAAGGAGCCGTCGGCTGATGGCCGTGGAGAACGTAGCCGAAGCCGCCGAGGCTCGTACCCCTGCGATCAACAAGGGCGAGGTCTTCACGTCGTTCGACGTGAACGCCTTCGAAGTGCCTTCCGCGAAGGACGAGGCGTGGCGGTTCACCCCGCTGCGCCGTCTGCGTGGACTGCAGGACGGCACCGCGGTCCGGGACGGCCGCACGGGCGTCGAGGTCGCGGCGGCCGAGGGCGTCACGGTGGAGACGGTCGAACGCTCCGACGCCCGCCTCGGCGAGGCCGGCGTGCCGTCCGATCGCGTTGCCGCGCAGGCGTACTCGGGCTTCGAGCAGGCCACCGTCGTGACGGTCGGCAAGGAGGTCGAGGTCGCCGAACCGGTGACGGTCACGATCACCGGGCCCGGCGAGGGCAAGACCGCCTACGGGCACCTGCAGATCCGGCTGGAGCACTTCGCCAAGGCCACCGTGGTCATCGACCAGCGCGGCAGCGGAACCTACGCGGAGAACGTGGAATTCGTGCTCGGCGATTCCGCCAAGCTGACCGTGGTGGCCGTGCAGGACTGGGCCGACGACGCGGTGCACGCCACCGCCCACCACGCGAAGCTCGGCCGCGACGCCACGCTGCGGCACACCTCGGTCACCCTGGGCGGTGATCTGGTGCGCCTCACCGGCAACGTCCGCTACGACGGCCCCGGCGGCGACGCCGAACTGCTCGGCCTCTACTTCGCCGACGCGGGCCAGCACTTCGAGCAGCGTCTGCTCGTCGACCACGCCGTGCCGAACTGCAAGTCGAATGTGCTGTACAAGGGCGCGCTGCAAGGCGACCCGCACTCGCCCAAGGGCGACGCCCGCACCGTGTGGGTCGGCGACGTGCTCATCCGCGCCGCCGCCGAGGGCACCGACACCTTCGAGGTGAACCGCAACCTGGTGCTCACCGACGGCGCGCGAGCGGACTCGGTGCCGAACCTGGAGATCGAGACCGGCGAGATCGTCGGCGCCGGACACGCGTCCGCGACCGGCAGGTTCGACGACGAGCAGCTGTTCTACCTGCGCGCCCGCGGCATCCCGGAGGACGCCGCCCGCCGCCTGGTGGTGCGCGGTTTCTTCCACGAGATCATCCAGAAGATCGCGGTGCCCCAGGTCCGGGAGCGGCTGGAGGCGGCCATCGAGGCCGAACTCGCCGCCATCGGCGCCTGATCAACGACCCCATACCTGGCAAAGGAATTCGAATTCGATGACCACCCTGGAAATCAAGGACCTGCATGTCGAGGTCGCAAACCCCGACGAGTCCGGCGAGCCCATCAAGATCCTCAAGGGCGTGAACCTCACGGTGAAGTCCGGTGAGACGCACGCCATCATGGGCCCGAACGGCTCCGGCAAGTCGACGCTGTCCTACGCGATCGCCGGTCACCCGAAGTACACGGTGACCTCCGGCTCGATCACGCTCGACGGCGAGGACGTGCTGGCGATGTCGGTGGACGAGCGCGCCCGTGCGGGCCTGTTCCTCGCCATGCAGTACCCGGTCGAGGTTCCCGGCGTCTCGATGTCGAACTTCCTGCGCACCGCCGCCACCGCCGTGCGCGGCGAGGCCCCCAAGCTGCGGCACTGGGTCAAGGAGGTGAAGGAGTCGATGAGCGAACTGGAGATCGACGCCGCCTTCGCCGAGCGCAGCGTGAACGAGGGCTTCTCCGGCGGCGAGAAGAAGCGCCATGAGATCCTCCAGCTCGGCCTGCTCAAGCCGAAGATCGCGATCCTGGACGAGACCGACTCGGGTCTGGACGTCGACGCGCTGCGCATCGTCTCCGAGGGCGTCAACCGCTACAAAGAGCGCGAGAACGGCGGCATCCTGCTGATCACGCACTACACCCGCATCCTGCGCTACATCCAGCCGGAGTTCGTGCACGTCTTCGTCGGCGGCCGCATCGTCGCCGAGGGCGGCGCCGAGCTCGCCGAGGAACTCGACGCCAACGGCTACGTTCGTTTCACTCAGACCGCCACCGCTGGAGCTTGATATGACCGCTACGGTCCGCACCCTCGACGTCGCCCGTATCCGGGCCGACTTCCCGATCCTGAACCGCACGGTCCGGGACGGGAAACCGTTGGTGTACCTGGACTCCGGCGCGACCGCGCAGCGGCCGATCGAGGTGCTCGAAGCCGAACGCGACTTCCTGATCACCAGCAACTCGGCGGTGCACCGCGGTGCGCACCAGCTGGCCGAGGAGGCGACCGACGCCTACGAGGGCGCGCGGGCTGACATCGCGCGGTTCGTCGGGGTGGACGCGGGCGAGATCGTGTTTACCAAGAACGCCACAGAGTCGCTGAACCTGGTGACCTACGCCTTCGCCGACGACCGGTTCCCGCACCACGTGGGCCCTGGCGACGAGATCGTGATCACCGAGCTGGAACACCACGCGAATCTGGTGCCCTGGCAGGAGCTGGCCCGCCGCACCGGTGCCACGCTGAAGTGGTACGGCGTGACCGACGAAGGCCGGATCGACCTGGATTCGCTGGAACTGTCGCCCGCCACCAAGGTGGTCGCGTTCACCCACCAGTCCAACGTCACCGGCGCGGTCGCTCCGGTCGAGGAGCTGGTCCGCCGAGCGAAGGCGGTGGGCGCGCTGGTCGTGCTCGACGCCTGCCAGTCGGTGCCGCACATGCCGGTCGACTTCCGCGCGCTCGGTGTGGATTTCGCCGCGTTCTCCGGGCACAAGATGCTCGGCCCCTCCGGTGTCGGCGTGCTCTTCGCTCGCCGCTCGCTGCTGGAGGAGATGCCGCCGTTCATCACCGGCGGGTCCATGATCGAGACGGTCTTCATGGACCACAGCACCTACGCGCCGCCGCCGCAGCGCTTCGAGGCGGGCGTGCCGATGACCTCCCAGGTGGTCGGATTGGGCGCGGCCGTGCGGTATCTGGAAGAGATCGGCATGGACGCCGTCGCCGCGCACGAGCACACGCTGGTCGGCGCGGCGCTGGACGGGCTGGCCGGGATCGACGGCGTGCGGATCATCGGGCCTGCCGAGAACATCGATCGTGGCGGCGCGGTGTCGTTCGTGGTGGACGGCATCCACGCCCACGACGTGGGGCAGATCCTGGACGACGAGGGCGTGGCCATCCGGGTGGGCCATCACTGCGCGTGGCCGCTGCACCGGCGTTTCGGCGTCGCCGCGACCGCACGCGCCTCGTTCGCGGTCTACAACACGCTCGCCGAGGTGGACGCGCTGGTCGCCGCGGTGCGGAAGGCCCAGAGCTTCTTCGGGGTTGCATAGATCATGCGCATGGAGCAGATGTACCAGGAAGTGATCCTGGATCACTACAAGCACCCGCACCATCGGGGGCTGCGCGAGCCGTTCGGGGCCGAGGTGCACCACGTGAACCCGACCTGCGGCGACGAGGTGACCCTGCGCGTGCAGCTCGACGACAACGGCGACGTCACCGACGTCTCCTACGACGGCCAGGGTTGCTCGATCAGCCAGGCGGCCACCTCGATCCTCGCCGATCAGGTGATCGGGCTTCCGGTGCAGCAGGCGCTGAAGGTGGTCGACTCCTACAGTGAGATGATCTCCAGCCGCGGCACCATCGAGGGCGACGAGGACGTGATCGGCGACGGCGTCGCCTTGGCAGGCGTCTCGAAATACCCAGCGCGGGTGAAGTGCGCGTTGCTCGGGTGGATGGCGTTCAAGGACGCCGTCCTCAGGATCGGCCCCGAGCAGCCCGCGCCGGCCGCGGAAGAGAACTGAACCGTCCGATGGAAAACGGGGAAGCGTCATGAGTGACACACCGGCCACCGAGCAGACCGAACAGGCCGCGCCGGCCGCCGATTTGCCCGAGCTGTCCGCCGAGGACATCAAGCTGCTCGAGGACATCGAAGAGGCGATGCGTGACGTCGTCGACCCGGAACTCGGCATCAACGTCGTCGACCTCGGCTTGGTCTACGGATTGCGCGTCGAGGAGGACAGCACCGCGGTCCTGGATATGACGCTGACTTCGGCGGCCTGCCCGCTGACCGACGTCATCGAGGACCAGTCCCGCAACGCGCTGGTGCGCAGCGGCCTGGTGGAGGACTTGAAGATCAACTGGGTCTGGATGCCGCCGTGGGGTCCGGACAAGATCACCGAGGACGGCCGCGAACAGTTGCGCGCCCTCGGCTTCACGGTGTAATTCGCCGCAACTGACGCAGCCGCCGGTAGCGCCTGAACAAGGCGCCCGGCGGCTGAGTCGTATCCGCCGCATGCGCCTTCCCGGCGGAGCGCTCGGGGACGATCATCGACGCGTTCCGACCTGAGCGCGCACGGCCGAATCGACCGGCGCTCCGCTCTCGGCGAAGACGGACGCTCGAAAAAGGGGTTCGTCGCGCGGGTCGATCCGGCGCACCCGCCGATGGTGGGAAGTGCCCATTTCGACAAAAGCGCACGGGCCGAATGAAGATTTGAGCTTCGAGTCGTTCGGAACGGGGAGGATCCTCACATGTCGGTGCCGCACAAGGCTGCCCTCGGGCTCGCGGCGGTCTCCGCCGCCACCTGCGCCGTGGTCGGCGCTCCCGCGGGTGCGGCGCATGCGGCGACCTACTATGGCGCGCTGGCGCTTTCACCCAGCACCGGCGCGGTCACATCGGCGGTGGACTATGCGAGCGCGGCCGCCGCCGATGCCGCGGCACGCGCCCAATGCGGTGTCACCGATTGCCAGACGGTCGTGCAGTTCTGGAACGCCTGCGGGTCTGTCGTGCGCGGCGCCGACGGCAAGCACGGATGGGCGTGGGGACCCACCCGCGCCGAAGCCGAACGCCGGGCCATCGATGTCCTCGGTCCCAGTGCCCCGCCGTTCCCGAGTCTCGGCAGCGCGATTCCCCGGCCCGCGAGCGTGCGCTTGACGGCGTGCACCTCGACCGCCGGGTAGCTCAGCGGCGCAGGACTTTCCGCGCCAGCCAGTTGCCGAAGAACTGGATGCCCTGTACGCCCGCGATGATGATCAGCGTCGCGACGAGCGTGACCTGCCAGTCGAAGCGCTGATAGCCGTAGACGAGGGCGAAATCGCCGAGACCGCCGCCGCCGACGGTGCCCGCCATCGCGGACATGTCCACGATGGCGATCACCACGAAGGTGTAACCCAGGATGAGCGGCCCGAGCGCCTCGGGGATCAGCAGCGTCAGGATGATGCGCAGCGGTCCCGCGCCCACCGCGCGCGCCGCCTCGATCACGCCGGGATCGACCGTCACCAGGTTCTGTTCCACGATGCGCGCGATGCCGAACGACGCCGCGACGATCATGACGAAGGCCGCCGCCTCGGTGCCGATCGTGGTACCCACCACCTCCAGCGTCACCGGGCCGAGCGCGGCGAGCAGGATGATGAACGGGATCGGGCGCACCACGTTGACGAGCACGTTGAGCAGCAGGTTGATCGGCGCGTTCGCCAGCAAACCGCCCTTGCGGGTGGTGTAGAGCGCGGTGCCGAGCAGCAACCCGATGAAGCCGCCGACCACGAACGTGAGCGCAACCAGATAGAGCGTGGTGCCGATCGCTTCGTTCAGCACCGGCCGGAGTTTGTCCCAATCGGTATGCATGGCAACTCCTTTCAGGCCGACCGGCGCTCGAGTTCGGCGACCACCTTGTCGACGGCGTCGTCGGGGCCGTGCAGCGCCAGGGTGAGACTGCCGAAGGTCTTCTCCTGCAGGCTGCTCACCCCGCCGTAGACCACCTCGAACCTGACCTCGGCGTGCGCCGCGGCGGCCAGCGCCGCGCCGATGCCGCGCTCGTCGTCCACGTCGACGGTGACCAAACGGCCCCCATGGCGACCGGCGAGGCGGCGCAGTTCCTTCTCGGAGGGGCGGTTGTGCAGGACGGTCTCGACGAAGGAGCGCGTGGGGGCCGCCTGCGGCGTGGCGAACACCTCGAAGGTGTCGGCGAGTTCCACGATGCGTCCTTCGGCGAGCACCGCGACCCGGTCGGCCACCGCGCGGATGACGTCCATCTCGTGGGTGATGACCACGATGGTGACGCCCAGTTCGCGATTGATCTTGCGCAGCAGCCGCAGCACCTCACCGGTCGTCTCCGGGTCCAGTGCCGAGGTGGACTCGTCGGCCAGCAGCAAGGACGGCGACGTGGCCAGCGCTCTGGCGATGCCCACCCGCTGCTTCTGGCCGCCCGACAGCTGATCAGGGTAACTGCGCGCCTTGTCGGACAAGCCGACAAACTCCAGCAGTTCGGCTACCCGCGCCTTGCGTTCGGCGCGCTTCCAGCCCGCCACCTTCAGCGGATATTCGACGTTTCCCGCGGCCGTGCGGGAGCGGAAGAGATTGAATTGCTGGAACACCATTCCGATGTCGCGCCGCAGCCGCCGCACTTGGCGCTCCGGCACGCCGGTGATGGGTGTGCCGGAGATCTCGACCGTGCCGCTCGTCGGTTTCTCCAGCGCGTTGATCAGCCGCACCAGCGTGCTCTTGCCCGCGCCGGAATACCCGATCACGCCGAAGATCTCGCCTTGCTCGATGCGCAGGTCGATGTTGTCGAGCGCTACATTGCGCTGCGCGCCCTTGCCGAAAACCTTGGTGACCGAACGGAACTCGACGGCGGGAACGGCCGTGTCGCTCACTTGCCGTCGCGGATGGTCTGCTGCACCCGCTGCAGGATCTGCTCGAGTTCCTGGCCGCTGCGCCGCACCTCGACGGCGGTGCCCTTGGTCACCTCGTCGTGCGCCTTCTGCACCTCCGGGTCGTGCCACAGCTCGGCGAGCTGCAGATAGACCGGATTGTTCTTGTCCTCGGCGCGGGTGACCAGCGCGTTGATGTACGGCTCCGCGGCGGGATTCTTCGGGTCGTCCTTGTACAGCGCCGAATGCGGATCGATGCCGGAACGTTCCAGGAAGGTGTTGTTGATGATCGATCCGTCGACCGAGGCCAGCGACAGCGCGGTCTGCGCGGCGTCGACGGGGGTGACGCGCACTTTGGACGCGCCCTTGTCGATGTCGGCAGGGGTCGGCGCCTTGGTGTCGGA
Source organism: Nocardia sp. NPDC051911 (assembly GCF_040681035.1). Taxonomy (NCBI): domain Bacteria; kingdom Bacillati; phylum Actinomycetota; class Actinomycetes; order Mycobacteriales; family Nocardiaceae; genus Nocardia; species Nocardia sp. NPDC051911. The sequence continues at coordinate 112,332 of NZ_JBFAXY010000014.1, read as the reverse complement.
CGACAGTTTCACCAGCCCGGCGGCTTGCAGCACGAACAGCGCCCGTGCCTGATTGGTGGGGTCGTTCGGGATCGCGATCTCCGCGCCCTGCGGAATGTCGGCCGGCGACTTGTGCTTCTTCGAGTAGAGACCCAGCGGCACGATGTAGGTGGAACCGATCGGCGTCAGGGTGTCGTTGTTCGCGACGTTGTAGGCGCCCAGGAATTGCAGATGCTGGAAGAGATTGATGTCGATCTGTTTCTGCGACAGCGCGAGATTCGGTTGCTTGTAGTCGGAGAAGTTGGTGATCCGCAGCGTGATGCCCTTGTCTTTGGCGCGCTGCTCGAAGACGTCCCAGGAGTGATCCTTGTCGGTGGTGCCGATGCGCACTACCTTGTCCGAGGAAGCGTCGTCACCGCCGCAGCCGGTCAGGGTCAAGGCCGCGGTCGCTACCAGGACCGGGATCGCCAGTACCCGATGGAATTTCACTCGTGCTCCCGATTGCTCGTCGCGATATGACCCGGTAATCCAAGCGACGGGGCGCAGCGGGCGACAACGGTTTCGATTGTGGTGAGCGAAACCCTCCGCATGAACTGAACGAGCGTCTAATTTGCTGATAATGCGCTCGCGTCTCCGGCTGTTGCTGATCCCGCTCGTGTCCGTATTGGCCGTCGCCGCGGTCGGCTGCGGTGGTGAAGACCGATCCGACGCGGTCCACATCGGGGTCAACGATCTGTCGCTGCCGCACTGGGAGGTCTACCGCAAGAAGGCGGCGGAGCAGGGCATCACGGTGGAGTTCACCAATTTCACCGACTACAACCAGCCGAATCCGGCCCTGGCGCAGGGGCGCATCGATCTGAACAAGTTCCAGCACGTGCGGTACCTGGCCAATTACAACGTCCGCAACAACGACACGCTGGTGCCGATCGGCGCGACCGAGATCTTCCCGCTGACGCTGTACTCGCGCAAGCACAAGTCGGTGGCCGACATTCCGAAGGGCGGCGAGATCACCTTGAGCAACAACCCGGCCAACCAGGTGCGGCCCCTGCTCGGCCTCGCCGCGGCCGGGCTCATCGTGCTGAAGGGCGGCGCGAGCTGGGACTCCAAAATCGAGGACGTCGACCCGGCCGCCTCCCGGGTGAAGCTCACGCCCATCGATCCGACCCTGACCGCCCAGTCGCTCGGCAGCGTGGACGCCGCGTTCGTCGACGACACCTTCGCCCGCCCCGCCGGACTGACATCCAACGAGGTGATCTACACCGACGACCCCGAGCGTCCGGAACTGAAGCAGTACATCAACGTCTTCGCCGCCCGCGCCGCCGACAAGGACAACCCGACGCTGCTGAAACTCGCGCAGCTCTATCACGACCCAGAGGTCGAGGCCGCGGTCCGCGCGGAAACCGGGTACCAGGGCATCTTCAAAACCAACAGCGCGGCCGATCTCCAGGCGACGCTCGCCGAACTGGAAGCTCGGTTCCGGAAGTAGGAACCTGCCCCGCGCCCGCTCGGCTTGCCGAACCACGAATCGGTCCGGCCGATGGGCCGGTCGGCGGAGCCACGGGCGACCGGTAGCGCGGTTTCGGATGTGCCTGAGCGGGAATCGCGTCGTGGAGCTGACACCGAGGAGGTCTCCGTGCCGGATGGGAACACTGCGAGCCCGCAGCGGGTCGTGATCGTCGGGAGCGGGTTCGCGGGGTTCACCTGCGCGCAGAAGCTCTGCCGCATCGTGGCCAACGCGAACCGCGACATCGAAATCGTGCTCGTCACGCCCAACGACTACATGCTCTATACGCCGCTGCTGCCGGACGTGGCCGGTGGCCTGATCGACCCTCGGTTCGTCGCCATCTCACTGGCGGATTCGCTGCCGCGGGTCCGGTTGGTGGTGGCGAACGCCAGGTCGGTCGATCTGCGGAACAAGACGATCACGGTGGAAGACGAGCATCATCCGCCGCGGCAGCTGTCGTGGGATCGGCTGGTGCTCACGCCCGGGTCGGTCACCCGCCTGTTCGACATACCGGGTCTGGCCGAGCACGCGCGCGGGCTCAAGACCGTCGCCGAGGCGCTGTACCTGCGCGAGCAGCTGCTGCGCCAGCTCGAACTCGCCGACGACGAGGAGGACCCCGAGGTGCGGCGGGCGCGCCGCACGGTGGTGGTCGTGGGGGCGTCCTACGCGGGCACCGAGCTCGTGGCGCAGTTGCGCGCCCTCGCCGACGCCTACGCCGCGCGCCGTGGGTTCGACCCCGCCGAAGTGCGTTTCCTTCTGCTCGACACGGCGCCGAGGGTGATGCCCGAGGTCGGCGAGCGGCTCAGTGACAAGGTGCTGAAGGTGCTGCGCAAACGTGGCATCGAGATCCGGCTGGAGACCTCGCTGACGAAACTCGACGAGAACTCGGTCGTGCTCACCGACGGCACGGTGGTGCCCACCCGCACGGTGGCCTGGGTGACGGGTGTGACCGGCGCACCGGTGCTCGGCACGCTCGGCCTGCCGCTGGAGAAGGGCCGCTTGGTCGTCGACGCGAAACTGAACGTGCCCGGCCACCCGGACGTCTTCGCGGGCGGCGACGCGGCGGCGGTGCCAGACCTCACCAAGCCGGGCCGGATCACTCCGCCCACCGCGCAGCACGCCACGCGACAGGGCAAGACGCTGGCCAGGAACGTCGCGGCGAGCCTGGGCATCGGCACGGCCGCCGACTACAAGCACCGCGACCTGGGTCTGGTCGTCGACCTCGGGCCGCGCTTCGCGGTCGCCAACCCGATGGGCATCCGCCTGTCCGGCCTGCCCGCCAAGGCGGTGACCCGCGCTTACCACACGTTCGCCGTGCCGCGAGCGGTCAACCGCTGGGCGATCACGGTCTCCTACCTGACCATCGCGGTCACTCCCCGCCCCCTCGCCCTGCTGGGGCTGGTCAGTCACGAGGAAGCCAGCTTCGGCGCCAGCGAGGGGATTTCCGCGAAATCAGGGTGAGCTTCGTGACAGCGCGGAGGTGACCGGCCGCTTCCGTGCCGAACCCGTGCGGTGGGGCGGCGGCAGCGGAGATGATTCGGTGGTGGACGAGATGACGTATCGGCGATCGCGCGTCGGGCTGCACGCGGTCGCGGAGTTGCTGATCGCCGGGCCGCAGTACCGAGAATTCGGCACCATTCGGTTGGCAGTCGTGCACCGGGGTTTCGCCGGTGTGCGTTGGCCGGTTTCGGTGGTCGGGGAGGAACTGGTGTGGCCGGAAGGGCGGGTGCGGCTGAAGGGGACGTATCGGGAGGTCGCCGAGGCCGCGGGTTTCGAACCCGGGCCGCCGGAAGGGGTGTACGCGGACACCACCGGCGTGGATACCGATTCGGCGATCGAAGTGGATCCCTCGGCGGCGGGGTTGATCGAGGACTGGTTCGCGCTGGGGGACAAGGCGTTGCGGTGCCTGGCGTCCGGCGTGACACCGGTGCTGTGGCCGGAGCATTTCGATCTGTCGAGCACGGTCGACGAGGTGAACTACGGGGTTTCGCCGGGAGACGACGCTCATCCCGGGCCCTACGCCTACATCGGGCCGTGGACCCCGCGAACCGGCGACTTCTGGAACGCGCCGTTCGGCGCGCTCCGGCCCCGCACCGCGGTGAACACGGTCGCGGCCCTGCTGGAGTTCTTCGAAGAGGGCAGGCAGCGCGCGGCACAAGACTGATTCGGCGGTGGTGGCGGCCCCGCCGTAGGAAGATCAGGCGCCCTTGCGAGCCGGAGCCTTTTTGGCCGCCTTCTTCGCAGGCGTCTTCTTCGCCGCGCTCTTGGACGCGCCGCTCTTGGACGCCGTGCTCTTGGCTGCTCCGCTCTTTTCGGTGCTCTTGGCCGCGGCCTTCTTCGCGGTCTTCTTCGGCTCGGCCCCGTCGCCGCCCGCCGTCCTGCGCCCGCTGGCCTCCAGGCTGCGCTGCAACGCGGCGACCAGATCGACCACCTCGGCGTCCATCCCGCTCGGCGCGAGCTCCGGCTGTTCGGGCACCTTGCCGGTTCCGCTGGCGATCGCCTCGTCGAGCAGGCGTTTGAGCTCGATCTGGTACTCGTCGGTGAACTGCTCCGGATCGAAGTCGTCGGACATGGCCTCGACGAGCGTCTCGGCCATCTTGATCTCCTGCGGCCTGGGCTCGGCGACACCGTCGAGGGATTCGAACTCCACGGAGCGGACCTCGTCGGGCCACAGCAGCGTCTGGACCACCAGAATGCCCTCCCGTACACGCAGCGCGGCAAGCCGGGTCTTCTGCCGCAACGTGAAGTACACCAGGGCGGTGCGTTCGATCTGCTCCAGCGTCCTGGCCAGCAGGACGTAGGCCTTCGGCGTGCTGGAGTCCGGTTCCAGGTAGTAGCTCTTCTCGAACAGGATCGGATCGATCTGGTCCGACGGCACGAACTGCAGCACCGGTATCTCGTGCTTCTCCGCTACCGGCAATTTCGCGAAGTCCTCGTCGCTGAGCACCACCTTGTCGCCGTCCGGCGACTCGTAGGCCTTGTCGATCTCGGTGTACTGGACGGATTGGCCGCACACGCTGCAGACGCGGTCGTATTTGATCCGGCCTCCATCCTTGGCGTGCACCTGATGGAACCGGATGTCGTGGTCCTCGGTGGCGGTGTACACCTTCACCGGAACGTTCACCAGCCCGAATGCGATCGAGCCCTTCCAGATCGATCTCATACCCCCATCATGGCCGAAGCCCACCGACCGCGCGAGGGAACCGGAACTCCGAGTGTCGCGGTCGCGACACGCCGACGCAGCCGTCCCGGGAGCGCGGCGAACAGTGCGCTCATCGCCGCGACCGTGCCGGCGAGGTCGGTGCGGCCGGACAGATACGCGCGTTGCGCGTCCGGGGGAAGCGCGAAGAACGTGTCGAAGAACAGCGGGAGATCATCGGGCGGCAACGCCAGCAGCGCGCGCAGCCCGGCGCCGCGCAACCGGTGGACGACGCGCGCCGCGGCCGGCCATACGTCCCGGCCCGCGGCCACCGCGTCGGCAGCGGACAGCGCGGCGCCGACGCTGTACCCGGTCGCCGGATGCAGGAACCCGCCCGCGGCCCCGAACCTGCTCGACCCGGGACGGCCTCCTTGCACCGGAAAACGGACGTGCTCCACGGGTTCGTCACCGGTGAGCGGGACGTCTCTGGCGCGGAGGCGCGCCCACAAGCGTGTGCGCAGTTGCGCACCGGTCAAGGCCGGGCGGCCGGCCAGGCAAGTTTCCTCGAGCAGCACCCGCTCGTCGTCCAGCGGAACGGCGTAGAGGAACGAACGCGGCGCCTCGGGGGCGGCGCCGTTGTCCGGACGCCAGTCCATGAACAGCGGTTCGAGCCCGGCGCAGCGCCGGGCGTCCACGATGACGCCGTAGGCCGTCTGCTCAGCCCGGGCGGGCGAGCGGGCGAGTCCGCGCGCGTCGACCACCCGGCCGCCGGTGATCGTCGCGCCGGAGGCCAAGGTCACGCGCTCGGGGCCGACATCGATCGCGCGCTCGGAGACCACGCTCGCGTCGGCCAGGTGCAGCGACCTTTGCAGCCGGGCGGTATCGAGCACCACGTACGGGCGGTCCAATCGGTGAGCGCGCGTTCCCCAGGCCATCGGCCGGGGTACCGTCGCCGCGACGACCCGAGGCGACAGCCAATCAGGCAGTTCGTCGGCCCACACCGCGTAGGTGGCCGTCCACCGGCGCTCCGGCGCGGGATCGACCACGGTGACCGTGAGTCCGCGCTCCACTGCCCGGTGTGCGAGGGCGCGTCCGGCCGGGCCGAGCCCGCAGACGACCACGTCCGGCTTCATGCCGGGCTCGTCCGGATCCGCTGGAGCGTGTTGCGATGCATGGGTTCGAGCCTCTCATCTGCTCGCTGGAGCGTCGCGTAGCCACGGCGTCGAACACGTTCCGGCGCGGAGGTCCGGACTCGCGAAGTGAACGTTTCGCGAAAGCTGTCGCGGATTCCGGATCGCCCGCCCCGCGTGCGGAAATGCGTCCGGCCTGGCTCGGTTGCCTTCCCATGCCGGAGCGTGCAGGCAGGTGGCCGGACCGGGCGCACCGACGGAATGTGTTCGGGCTCACCGCACTTTGTCCCGCGTTGCTAGGATGCCGGGGCGCTGGCGTACGCATCCGGCTCCGGTGCCGAGTGTCAGGTGTCGGCGCACCGGCGTGCCGCGGATGGCACGCCGGGCAGGTTGCCGACCGGCGACCGCTGGAGTCCGAGCGCGAAAGCGGCACGACCGGAACGAGTTAGGGGTAGACGGAGTGTTCGAGCTGACCAGGCGGCGCAGCCGGTGGATCCTGGCCGTGTTCGTGGTGCTCGCACTGGCGATGGGCACGCTGAGCGCGACGCTGTTCGACAAAGTGCAGGGCGGCGGGTACATCGACCCCGACAGCGAATCGAGCCGGGCGACCGCGGTGCTGCGCGACACCTTCGGCGAGGCCACCCCGAATTTCGTGCTGCTGGTGCAGACTCGCCGGTCGGTGGACGACGACGCCGCGGCCACCGCTGCGACGAATCTGGTCACCGAGCTGAAGTCGGAGTCCGGCGTCGCGGGCGTCACGTCGTACTGGACCGACAAATCGCCCGCGCTGCGCAGCACCGACGGAACCAAGGGCTTGATCGTGGCCAGCATCCTCGGTGAGGAGGCCGACGTCGACAAGCGGGTGGGCGATCTCGCCGACCGATTCGGCGGCACCCACGGCCCGCTCGAGGTGCGCGTCGGCGGCTACGCCATGCTGCTGCACGAGACGGTGCAGCAGAGCGAGAAAGACGTCGTGCTGGGCGAATCCATCGCATTCCCGGTCACGCTGATCGCCCTGCTGCTGGTGTTCGGCGGCTTGGTCGCGGCCAGCCTGCCGCTGGTGATCGCGATGATCACGGTGATGATCACCATGGGCGCGCTGTGGCTGATCGCGAGCGTCACCGATCTGGCGGCCACCGCGACCAACGTCGCCACCCTGCTCGGCCTCGGCTTGGCGATCGACTACAGCCTGCTGATCATCAGCCGCTACCGCGACGAACTGGTCGCCGGTCAGCAGCCCGCCGCCGCGGTGGCCGCCACCATGCGCTCGGCGGGCCGGACCGTCGCGTTCTCGGCCGTCACCGTCGCCGTCGCGCTGTCGGGCCTGCTGTTCTTCCCGCTGCTGGCCGTGCGGTCGATGGGCTACGCGGGCCTGGCCGTGGCGGTGATCGCCGCGACGGTGTCGCTGACCGTGCTGCCCGCGATCCTGTTCCTGCTCGGCACCAAGATCGACAACGGTCAGTTGTGGTGGTTCCTGCGCGCGGCCCGTCCCGCACCCGGCGAGGGCGCCTGGCACCGCTTGGCGCGGTTCGTGATGATGCGGCCGGTGCCCATCGGCCTCGGGGTCACCGCCCTGCTGCTCGTGCTGGGCGCGCCGTTCCTCGGAGTGAATCTCGGCTTCCCCGACGAACGGTCGCTGCCGGAGTCGATGAACAACCGCCAGGTCACCGAGACCATCCAGCGCGACTTCGCCGCCACCGAGCAGAACGGGCTGTTCGTAGTGCTGCCCGAAAGCGCTTACAGCGCCGCAGGCTTGGACGCCTACGCTCGTGAGCTGTCGGAGATCGAGGACGTCCGCCGGGTCGACACCGTCACCGGCAGTTACAGCCACGGCGGTCTGCTCGTCGCGCCAACCGCGGCCGCCGACCGCTTCCGCGCCGAGAACGCCGCCTATCTGACGGTGGTCCCGGACACCACCGATCCCACGGTGCTGGATCGGATCGCCGCCGACGTGCGCGCGACGCCCGCCGCCTCGCCGGTGCTGGTCGGCGGCGTGGCGGCGGCCAACACGGACGCGATCGGCTCGGTCGTCTCGGCGCTGCCGTACGCGCTGGCCTTCGTCGTGCTGATCATGGTGGTGGTCCTGTTCCTGCTCACCGGAAGCGCCGTGCTGCCGCTGCTGGCCGTCGTGCTCAGCTTCCTGAGCCTCACCGCGACTTTCGGCGCGCTGGTCTGGATCTTCCAGGACGGGCACCTGTCCGGGTTGCTCGGCTTCACCGTCACCGGCGACCTCCCGCCGACCGTCCCGGTGATGCTGTTCGGCGTCGCGTTCGGTCTCGCCATGGACTACCAGGTGTTCCTGTTGGCCCGCATCCGCGAGGAGTACCTGCGCACCAGGTCCAACGCGCTGGCCGTCACGTCCGGACTGGAGCGGATCGGCAGGATCGTCACGGCCGCCGCCGTCCTGATCTCGCTGGTCTTCCTCGGCTTCCTCGCCTCGGACATCACCTTCATGAAGGCGTTCGGCATCGGGCTTCCACTCGCAGTGCTGGTAGACGCGACGCTGGTGCGCGGCTTCCTGTTGCCCGCGGCGATGGAGTTGCTCGGCCACTGGAACTGGTATGCGCCCGGCCCGCTGCGCCGACTGCACGAGCGGTTCGGAATCGAGGAGGCTCCTGCCGCTCCGGCGACCGCGGGGCGCGAGGACTGGCTCCAGCCCGTTCGGCTCTGATTTCGGGGCGATCGGGGCAGGCTCGATCGGGTAGGGTCGCTCGGGCGGCTCGGGGAGGCCCACGCGGGGTGGGACGGCTGCCGGGAGATGTGGGAGGGCGACCGCGATGACCTATCCGTCCGGGAAACCGGAGGACGCGCGGTACGCGCCGGACTGGGGAAGCATGTCCCCGCCGAGCGCGTACCCGATGCCGGCGTGGGAAGCGCCGCCCCTGCCGCCGCCGCCCGAGTCCCGAACGGGCGTGATCGTCGCGCTGGTGATCGGCGTCGTCGCCGTGCTGGTCGCGGTCGGCATCGGAGTGGCGCTGGCGCCGCGCGAGGAAGGGCACCCGCAAGCCGCGGTCGCCTCCGCCGAAGCGACCACCCGCGCGGGCGGCGGTACCAGCACGCGGCCGGCGAGCCCGTCGTCGCGCGGTGCGCGCCCTTCGGCGGGCCGGTTGAGTTACACGGAGTTCGCGAAGGACTGGGACTTCCGGTTCGATCGCGTCGAACTGCACGCCGAGTGGGTCGACGGCCGCGACCACGCCGACTGCCACCCCATCGAGGCGGCGGGCAAACTCACCGGTCTGGGCTGCGTCTACGCGGCGGAGCTGGTGTACCGCGCCGAGGGCGGCGCGCTGATGCTCACGCAGTTCGTGCTCGGCATGGCCGACGAGGGCCGGGCCGCCGCGGCGAAGGGCCGGTTCACCGACGCCGACCTCGCGCTGCGTCCGGGCAGTTACCTGAAGGGCTACGCCACCGGCAAGTGGAAGGACGGCAGCGAGAAGGAATTCGTGGTGGTGACGCTGGCGACGGCCACCGGCGCGGTCGACGCCACGGCCGTCGAGAAGTACCTGCGCTACCGGCACGCCGACACCATCGGCGCATTGGCGTTCCGCTAGCGCGGGCGGCTCCCGTTCGCGATCAGATTCCGCCCGTGGAGAGCAGCCCGCCGTCCACCCGGACCGTCTCGCCGGTGATCCACGCCGCCTCGTCGGAGACCAGGAATCCGATCAAGCGCGCCACGTCCTCCGGGCTGCCCAGCCGCTTCATCGGGTACACGCTCGCGGCGCGCTCCTCGTCGGTCGAGTACAGCGCGTCGGCGAACTTCGTCTTGATCACGCCCGGCGCGACCGCGTTCACCCGGATCTTCGGCCCCAGCTGCCAGGCGAGCTCACCGGTGAGATGGATCAGCGCGGACTTGGACGCGCCGTAGGCGGCGATCACGCCGGTCGAGCGGATGCCAGCGACGCTGGCCACGTTGACCACGGCGCCGCCGTGGTCGCGCATCCACGCCTTGTACGCCTCCTGGATGTAGCCCAGGGCCGCGACCACGTTCACGTCGAAGATCTTGCGCACGGCATCGAGGTCGGCGTCCATCAGGGAGCCGAAGACCGGGTTGATGCCGGTGTTGTTGATCAGGACGTCCAGCGAACCGAACTCCGTGACCGCGCGCTCGACCGCGGCGGATCGATCCTCGGCGACGCCCGAGTTGCCCGCCAGAGCGACGACCTGACCCTGGTGCCCCAGTTCGCGCAGCTCCGCGGCGGCTTCCTCCAGTGGATCCTTCTTCCGCGCGGTGATCAGCACGTTCGCGCCGCGGGCGAGCAACTCCGCCGCGACCGCCTTGCCGATGCCACGGCTGGCCCCCGTGACCAGAGCGCTCTTGCCCAATAGATCGGTACTCATGGCATCGCACGGTAGCGCAGGCCACCGCGGGGGCCGTTATCGCCGTCACATGCGGGGTGCTGGTATGCGGGCGCACCCTGCGCCCCGGGTAAAATCGGTGGTTCTTGTGCGCGTCGGGTCGCACAATCGAGCACGCGTCCAGCACCACGATCCGCTAGGAGAAGTTTGTGATCACCGCGACCGACCTGGAGGTCCGGGCCGGAGTCCGCACCCTGCTGTCCGCTCCCGGACCGGCGCTTCGGGTGCAGGCGGGCGACCGGATCGGGTTGGTCGGGCGCAACGGCGCGGGGAAGACCACCACGTTGCGCATCCTGGCAGGCGAGGGGGAGCCGTACGCGGGCAAGATCCTGCGCTCCAGCGATATCGGTTATCTGCCGCAGGATCCGCGCGAAGGCAACCTCGACGTGCTGGCCCGCGACCGGGTGCTGTCCGCGCGCGGCCTGGACACGCTGATCCGGGAGATGGAGAAGCAACAGGCGCTGATGGCCGAGGTCGCCGACGACAAAGAGCGGGAGAAGGCGGTCCGCAAGTACGGCCGGCTCGAGGAACGCTTCTCGGCGCTGGGCGGTTACGTCGCCGAGAGCGAGGCGGCGCGCATCTGCCACAGCCTGGGTCTGCCCGACCGCGTGCTCGGTCAGCCGCTGCGCACCTTGTCCGGCGGACAGCGGCGCCGAATCGAATTGGCGCGCATCCTGTTCGCCGCCTCCGACGGCAGCGGCGGGCGGTCGGACACCATCTTGCTGCTGGACGAGCCGACCAACCATCTCGACGCCGACTCGATCACCTGGCTGCGTGGTTTCCTGCAGAACCACGACGGCGGCCTGATCGTCATCAGTCACGACGTGGACCTGCTCGCCGACGTGGTGAACAAGGTGTGGTTCCTGGACGCGGTGCGCGGCGAGGCCGACGTCTACAACATGGGCTGGAAGAAGTACCTGGACGCGCGCGCCACCGACGAGCAGCGCAGGCGGCGGGAACGCGCGAACGCCGAGAAGAAGGCGAGCGCGCTGCGCGCCCAGGCGGCCAAGCTCGGCGCCAAGGCCACGAAAGCGACTGCGGCACAGAACATGGCCAAGCGCGCCGATCGCCTGCTGGCCGAACTCGACGACGTGCGCGTCGCCGACAAGGTCGCCAGGATCAAGTTCCCCGAGCCCGCCGCCTGCGGCAAGACGCCGCTGATGGCGGAGAACCTGACCAAGGTCTACGGCTCGCTGGAGATCTTCACCGGCGTCGACCTCGCGATCGACCGCGGTAGCAGGGTGGTGGTGCTGGGGCTCAACGGCGCGGGAAAGACGACGCTGCTGCGCCTGCTCGCCGGAGTCGAGCAGCCTACGGCGGGTGGTCTGGTGCCGGGGCACGGTCTGAAGGTCGGTTACTTCGCCCAGGAGCACGACACCCTGGACGACAACGCCACCGTGTGGGAGAACATCCGCCACGCCGCGCCGGACGCCGGTGAGCAGGAGCTGCGCGGCCTGCTCGGCGCGTTCATGTTCTCCGGCCCGCAGCTCGACCAGCCCGCGGGCACGCTCTCGGGCGGTGAGAAGACCCGTCTCGCGCTGGCCGGACTGGTCTCCTCGGCGGCGAACGTGTTGCTGCTGGACGAGCCGACGAACAATCTCGACCCGGTGTCGCGGGAACAGGTCCTCGACGCCTTGCGCACCTATGCGGGCGCGGTGGTGCTCGTGACCCACGACCCGGGTGCAGCGGAGGCATTGTCTCCGGAACGTGTGATCCTGCTCCCGGACGGGACAGAAGACCATTGGTCGGCCGAATATCTGGAACTTATTCAGCTCGCGTGAGATTCATCACAGGTACCCGTTGATCACGGCCTGCTGAGTGCTTAGCCTGGAAAGACGCTGCTCGGCGACTCGGAGGAAGCCATGAGCGACAGGCCACAGAGCAAGGCCACATTGGGTAAGGGCACACGCGTCACCGGCAAGTCACGCGATCGCCTACAAACCCAGTTGAAGAAACAGTACGAGGCCGGTGCGAGCATCCGGTCACTGGCGCGGTCCACCGGCCGCTCCTACGGTTTCATCCACAACGTCCTCGTGGAGTCGCATGTGCAGCTCCGCAGCCGGGGTGGAGCCAATCGCCGCAAGAGCCCATAGCGCCGCAACGGCGTGCTTTGCCGCCGGACGGCTACGCGGCCGCCACGGGCGGAGCCCCCAACCGGATCGACGTCGACGCCCCCGAACTGGATGTCTACCTCGCCGAGCTGCACGGCGGCGTCGATGCCAGGTCCTCGGGCGCATGTCGGCGATCGAGTGGAGCCGCAACGCAATTCAGCGGCGCTCGCGCCGTTGGTCGTCGCGCGGGACCCCGTCCAGCGACGGGCTTCGGCTGCTGTTGTCGTCCGGTGGAGCGCCGCTGCGCGGCGAATGCGGGGCCGCCGTTGCCGCATACCGGGGCGTTTCCGGTCTCGATATCGTGCCGCCGGACCTGTGACCGGGTTCAGTAGCCCTCCACCATGCCGTCACCGTCCACCAGCAGGTTGGCCAAGCTGCGAAAGATCGGCAGCCCGGTCTTGATCTCCAGGTAGGCGAACTGGCCCTGCGGGTTGACCTCCAGGAAGTAGTACTCGCCGTCACGGCCGAGCCGAATGTCGAGCACGCCGAAGGACAATCCGAGTGCGCCCATCAGCGTGGCCAGTGACTTGCTCACCGAGGCGGGCAGGTGATCGTGCGCGAAATCGACCGATGTGTCCAAGCGGGAGTCGACCTTGCCGACGCCCGCTTGGGAGTCGATGCGCACGGTCCATTCGACCCCGTCCACCCACACCACGCGCAGATCGCAGCTGGCGTCGACGTAGTCCTGGAAGGTGGTCGGCGCCGAACGGATCGCGGCCAGCCTGCCGAAATCGTCCCTGGAGATGATCCTGGTCTCGGCGAACTCCGCCCGGCTGGTGCCGGTGCGCTTGTAAACGACCGGACCGGGCCGGGATTCGACGAAGCTGCGCGCCTCGTCCGGATCGTTGGTGATCAACGTCTCCGGCACCGCGAACCCGGCCCGCAGCGCCGTCTCCAGCTGGACGATCTTGCGTGCCGCGGTGCGGTCGGCGCCGGGGTCGTTGACCCAGTGAGCGGGGATGGACCAGAGCAGCCCTTGAATGAATCCGTCGCACTCGGCCTGGCGAAACTCGTTGTCCGAGGCGCGGACACCCGCGGGCACGCGCGCGGGATGCGGTCGCCGCCACCACACCGACCGCACGTCGTCGAGGCCGATCAGGTGCGACAGCGAGCGTGTGGTGCCGAGTCGGTCCAGCCGGAAGCTGCCGGACTCCTGGGGGAAATCGCGCAGGTCGAGGTGGATCGGGCCGAGCCCGTGGTGTTCTCGCAGCGTCGCCGCCATCGCGGTGGCGTGTAGATCATCGGATTCGGACACGATCAGGACCGAACCGCGCCGGCGTGCGGCCATCCGCCTGCCGCTCAGTCGAGGCTGTCGCAGTTGATGCCGTCGTCGCTGCCGTTCATCGACTTGGTCTGGCAGTAGGTGAACGTCGCACCGCTCGCACCCGGGCAGTCGACGAGTTGCAGCCGGTCGGCCCAGGTTTCGGTGAGCCGGCGCAACTGCTCGTCGCCGAGCGCCTCCGACGGTGACTCCGGGATGGTCATCGGCCGATCGACCAGGTCGATCCGCAGCCTGCGGGTGAAATCGGCGGTGGCGCCAGCGCGAATGTCCACCAGCACCGGGCGCCCGTCCTGATCGGCGTGGGGCGCCGCGGAATCGACCACGCGCAGGACATCGGACCGACTGAAGGTCCACGTTCCCTCGGCGACGCGCACGCTGATCTGCCGGTCCGATTCCGCGACCAGCAGACCCTGGAGCGGAGGAACGCGGTCACCCCTCGGCGTCGTCCCGGGAAGGTGGATTGCGTCGGTCATAGCCGTTTCTCCGATCTGCTCGCGATTTGCCACGACCCCCAAGCGTGTGAGCGATCATATCGCGATGAGCGGCGTTATCGGCTCGGATCGCGAGATTTCCCGGCCTATGGCAAACCGAATTCCGATTCATAACGCCCGAGTACCGAAAGTTTTCCGGTAGCCTGGAAATGCTGAGATGGCAATCGGGAAGCTAATCTCCCGTGAGGCGCGGATGCTGCTCATAGCCCGATATTGGCGGCTGTGCATCTGTACTCTCGTCCTGCTGGGCGCAGGTGGCCTGCGGCGACGGCTGCTGTGCGGCATCGTATTTCCTCCCGCGCCGCGCCGTGTTCGACTCGCTCCGAATTGATTGTCCGCGAGCGGATCCGGAGGGGCACCGACTTCACTTCCGGTTCGCGTTGCGCTCCGCCCACCAAGCGGGGGCGTCGACGAAGTGGTTGTCGAACTCGTCCTGAGCGGCGGCGAGATCGGTCATCGGGGATTCGCCCGCGGCGATTCGTTCCAGCAGCCGGAAGTACTCGAAGCGCTGCACGCCGGGCGTGAGCGCGATGAGGATCCGTGCCGTGCTGTCCGGCGCGGCGCCGAAGGCGTGCGGCATGAATTTCGGGACCACGATCGAACCACCCGCGCCGACGGTGACGATGCGGTCACCTGCGAGCAGTTGCAGTTCGCCGTCCGCGACATAGAACAGTTCGTCGGAAAGCGTGTGATAGTGCGGCGCCGCGCCGTCCGCTCCACGGTCCATGTCGACCTCGAGTGTGCTAAGCCCGCCGCCCGCCTCCTCGGCGTCGATCAGCAGGCGCATGGTGACAGACGTGGTACGCAGGGTCTCCGCATCCTGCGGCTGACGGATCGCGACGTCCTTGCGTGGCGCGGGAATGGCCATCGGAGCCTCCAGATTAGTTCGGTGATTGATAATTCGCTACCGAACTATATCGTGCCGAATAAGATCCTGTCCATGACCGAGCGGAAAACGGACGCCGTGGACGCGATCGTGGCGCAGTGGCAGCGGGAACGACCCGACCTGGATCTCGAGGCGATGGCCGTGGCCGGACGTCTGGGCAGGCTGTTGGTGGTGGCGCAGCGTGAGATCGAGGCGGTATTCGGCAAGCACGGCCTGCAACGCGGCGAATTCGACGTACTCGCCGCGCTCCGTCGTTCGGGCGCGCCGTTCGAACTCAGCCCGTCGGTGCTCGCCGACACGCTGATGTTGTCCAGGGCGGGCATGACCGGACGGCTGGACCGGCTGGAGTCGGCGGGACTGGTGCGGCGCGTCGCGGACGCGCGGGACCGCAGGGCGGTGCGCGTCGGCCTCACCGAGGCAGGACGGGAATTGGTCGACACCGTGGTCACCGAGCACACCGCGAACGAGACGCGGATGCTGTCCGTGCTCACCGCGGGGGAGCGACGGGAACTGGACCGGCTCGCGCGAATCCTGCTCAGCAGCATGGAACCGGACGCGTAGCCGCGGTAGCTCACGCACCCTTCGATCCGCCGAATCGCGCTCTACTTGGGCGAACTCGTGCCGCGATGAGGTAGCCCGATACTCGTGCCGAGTGGGCGTCCCTGCTCTACCTTGAGATTCCGTACCGAAGGGGTCGGTGCGGTGGGCAAGGAGGCCACGATGATCGACATCATCACTCTCCGCGGCACCGGGGAGCCGCGCAACTCCGACGGAACGCCCGCGGGCATGCTGCACGACGTCGTGAAACTACTCGACACCGGGAAGTTCAGCTGCTTCGAACCGGATTGGCCCGCTTCCGTCGGCCCCGTGCCGGAGGTCTGGGGTCCTTCGCTGGAGACGTCGGTACGGCTCGGCATCGCCGCCGGCGTGCGGGCGATCCAGGACTCGCCGAACGTCTGCGGCCTGCTGAGTTATTCGCTCGGCGGCATCTGCGCCAGCCGGATCCTGGAGGGCGTGCGGTCCGGGAAGTACAAGAACACCGACGGAACGCCGCTGGAGATCGCCTTCGTGGTGAACATCGCCAACCCGCTGCGCCGAGCCGGGCAGTCGGTCGGAAACCTCTGCCCGGCGAATACGTTCGGCCTGCACGGGCAGCGCGGCGCGTGGCCCGCGTCGATCGACATCCGCGAGTACGCGAATCCCGGCGACATCATCACCGCATCGCCCGCGGATTCGCCGTTGCGCGTCATCGACGTGGGTATCTCGCCGTTCTCGTTCGTGGAGGGCGCTCGGATCGGCAACGTCGCGCCGCTGATCTTCGCCGAACTGCTCGAAGTCCTGCTGCGCGACCCGATCGCGAACCTCGAGCGCTACACGACGGCCGTACGCGGCGTCATCGGCTATCTGACCCCGTGGCCCGACGGTCAGCACGTGCTCTATTCCGGACGGAACATGCCGGGGACGAACGTGCTGTGGACCACGCACGCCGCGGAGTACCTCAACGCGGCGTACTAGCCGCTCTCACTGCTTGCGTCGGACCGACGCCTCGACCAGATCCAATACGGCGGAAAGGTTCTCGTTGGTGTGGCCGGAGGCGATCCGGGCGATCAAACCGTCGAGGACGAGGTCGAGGTAGCCGAGCAGCACGTCGGTGGGCACGTCGTCGCGCAGCGCGCCCGCGGCCTTACGACGTTCCAGGCGGGCCAAGGTGGCGGCGGTGAGTTCGGCCGAACGCTGGGTCCAGCCCGCCCGGAATTCGGGATCGGTGCGCAGCCTGCGGGCGATCTCCAAACGCGTTCCGAGCCAGTTGAACTGCTCGGGGTGGGCGAGCATGTCGCGCATCACCTGCACGATGCCCTGATTGGCCGCGACATCGGCCATGCGTTCGGCGTCTTCCTGGGCGAGGGCGAGGAACAGCGCGTCCTTGTCCCGGAAGTGGTGGAAAATGGCTCCCCTGGACAGCCCGATCTCTTCCTCGAGGCGGCGCACGGTGGCGCCGTCGTAGCCGTACTCGGCGAAGCAGCGGCGTGCTCCGTCGAGGATCTGGCTGCGCCGGGCGGCGAGGTGATCGTCACTGACCTTGGGCACGGAATCCTCCAGCGGGGAAACACGGACCCCCGCGTCGGCGGTAGACCGACGCGGGGGTTGTCCGACACGAGACTTCAGTGGCGCGAACACGCGCCAGCGAAGGTGGCGCGATCAGGCACGAATCATGTTGCGCAGCACGTACTGCAGGATCCCGCCGTTGCGGTAGTAGTCGGCCTCGCCGGGGGTGTCGATGCGGACCACCGCGTCGAAGGTGATCTTGTCACCGTTCTCCTTGGTGGCCGTGACCTTCAGGGTCTTCGGGGTGGCACCCTCGTTGAGCTGGGTGATGCCCTCGATGTCGAAGGTCTCGGTGCCGTCCAGCTTCAGCGACGCGGCCGACTCGCCCGCCGGGAACTGCAGCGGGATGACGCCCATGCCGATGAGGTTGGAGCGGTGGATGCGCTCGAACGACTCGGTGATGACGGCCTTCACACCCAGCAGGCTGGTGCCCTTGGCGGCCCAGTCGCGCGAGGAGCCCGAACCGTATTCCTTGCCGCCGAGCACGACCAGCGGGACGCCCGCGGCCTGGTAGTTCTGCGAGGCGTCGTAGATGAACGCCTGCGGGCCGCCCTCCTGGGTGAAGTCGCGGGTGTAGCCACCCGAGACGTCGTCGAGGAGCTGGTTGCGCAGCCGGATGTTGGCGAAGGTGCCGCGGATCATCACCTCGTGGTTGCCGCGCCGCGAGCCGTAGGAGTTGTAGTCCTTGCGCTCGACGCCGTTGGCCTCCAGGTACTGCGCGGCCGGGGTGCCGGGCTTGATGTTGCCCGCCGGGGAGATGTGGTCGGTGGTGACCGAGTCGCCGAGCAGCGCGAGCACCCGGGCGCCCTTGATGTCGGTGACCGGCTCCGGGGTCTGCGGCATGCCTTCGAAGTACGGGGGCTTGCGCACGTAGGTCGACTCGGCGTCCCACTCGAAGGTCTTGCCCTCCGGGGTGGGCAGGCTGCGCCAGCGCTCGTCACCCCGGAACACGTCCTTGTAGTCCTCGAGGAACATGTCGCGGCTGATGACCCGGTCGATGGTGTCCTGGATCTCCTGCGGCGAAGGCCAGATGTCCTTCAGGAAGACGTCGTTGCCCTCGGTGTCCTTGCCCAGCGGGTCGTTCTCGAAGTCGAAGTCCATGGTTCCCGCGAGCGCGTAGGCGATGACCAGCGGCGGGGAGGCCAGGTAGTTCATCTTCACGTCGGGGGAGATGCGGCCTTCGAAGTTACGGTTGCCCGACAGCACCGCGGTGACGGTGAGGTCGTTGTCGTTGACCGCCTTGGAGATCTCCTCCGGCAGCGGGCCGGTGTTGCCGATGCAGGTGGCGCAACCGAACGCGACCAGGTTGAAGCCCAGCTTGTCCAGGTACGGCCACAGGCCCGCCTTCTCGTAGTAGCCGTTGACCACCTGCGAACCCGGAGCCATGGACGTCTTCACCCACGGCTTGCGGGCCAAGCCCTTCTCCACCGCGTTGCGGGCCAGCAGGGCCGCGCCGAGCATGACCGACGGGTTGGAGGTGTTGGTGCAGGAGGTGATCGAGGCGACCACGACGGCGCCGTGGTCGAGCACGAAGTCGCCGTACTCCTCGCTGCGCACCGTCACCGGCTTGGACGGACGGCCCTCGGCGCCGTTGGCGGCCGACACCAGCGACTCGGCGCCGTCGTCGGCGAAGGACAGCACGGCCGGGTCGCTCGCGGGGAAGGACTCCTCGACGGCCTCGTCCAGCTTGCTGTGCGGGGTGTCGGCGGCGGGGCCGCTCTCCGCGTCGTTGGTGTAGTTGTGGATGTCCTTGCGGAACGCGATCTTGGACTCCGACAGCAGGATCCGGTCCTGCGGGCGCTTCGGGCCAGCGATGGACGGCACCACGGTGCTCAGATCCAGTTCGAGGTATTCGGAGTAGGCGGGCTCGGAGTCGGCATCGTGCCAGAGGCCCTGCTCCTTGGCGTACGCCTCGACCAGCGCGACCTGCTCGTCGGAGCGGCCGGTCAGGCGCAGGTAGTCGACGGTCACGTCGTCGATCGGGAAAATCGCGGCGGTGGAACCGAATTCGGGGCTCATGTTGCCCAGGGTGGCGCGGTTGGCCAGCGGCACCTCGGCCACGCCCTTGCCGTAGAACTCGACGAACTTGCCGACCACGCCGTGCTTGCGCAGCATGTCGGTGACGGTGAGCACGACGTCGGTGGCGGTCACGCCCGGCTGGATCTCACCGGTCAGCTTGAAGCCGACGACGCGCGGGATCAGCATCGAGACGGGCTGGCCGAGCATGGCCGCCTCGGCCTCGATGCCGCCGACGCCCCAACCGAGGACGCCGAGGCCGTTGACCATGGTGGTGTGCGAGTCGGTGCCGACACAGGTGTCGGGGTAGGCCTGGCCGTTGCGGACCATGACGACGCGGGCCAGGTGCTCGATGTTGACCTGGTGCACGATGCCGGTGCTCGGCGGGACGACCTTGAAGTCGTCGAACGCGGTCTGGCCCCAGCGCAGGAACTGGTAGCGCTCGCCGTTGCGCTGGTATTCGATGTCGACGTTGCGCTCGAAGGCGTCGGCCCGGCCGAAGACGTCGATGATGACGGAGTGGTCGATGACCATCTCGGCGGGGGCGAGGGGGTTCACCTTGTCCGGGTCGCCGCCCAGGGTGGCCACGGCCTCGCGCATGGTGGCCAGGTCCACGATGCACGGCACGCCGGTGAAGTCCTGCATGATGACGCGGGCGGGCGTGAACTGGATCTCGGTGTTCGGCTGCGCCGTGGGATCCCAGCTCGCGATGGCGCGGATGTGATCGGCGGTGATGTTGGCGCCGTCCTCGGTGCGGAGGAGATTCTCCGCGAGGACCTTCAGTGCGTACGGGAGTTTCTCGGTGCCGGGCACGGCGGAGAGGCGGAAGATCTCGTAGGAGTTGCTTCCCACCTCGAGGGTGCCCTTGGCGCCGAAAGTATCGATACTTGTCGTCACGTCAGCTCCACTCGTCTGTGCGGGTGGCCACCGGCGGGGCTGTGCCGGCGGCCGAGTCTTCGGAGGTGCTCCGGCGCCGCTCCGGCGCTGGTTCCTCGCGCCTACGACCTTAACAGTACGCTTGTCCTGTGAAACACCAGGGGGCGGTTCGGCGTGCCGCGCGCGCGAGATGCGACACTCCGTCGCGTACTGTGCTTTCGAGCCAGCAAGGGGGATCTTGCTCGCCCTGCAGTGTTGGATGCCCGTCGCTTCGGTTGCCGATGCGGCTCGACAGACCGGATGGAAGATGACCGCCCCGCACAACTCGGTTTTCACCCCTATGGCCGCCGAATTGCCGCCGAATGTCACCGCCGACACCGTGCGCTCGCTCAACGCCGATCTGGCCGACGATCACGTCGCGACACTGACCGGTAAGGACAAGAAGGAACTGGCCGCCATCGCCGCGGAGGCGCGATCGCAAGGAATCCCGCTGAGCATCGTGGTCGTCCCCGGCAATCCAGGACACGATTCGAGCCTACGGGACTTGGCCACCGAGGTGGGTAAGACGCAGCACGGCACCGTGGTCGTTCTCAGCGACGACTGGGTGGGCACCTACAGCGACACGATCAGCCGTGTGCGGCTGGAGTGGGCCGAGGACGCCGCCAAGGGCACGCAAGGTAAGAGCGGAGAAGCCGCGAGCATCTTCACCGCCCGCTTGGAGACGCCGGAGTCGATGTCCTGGACCGCCATCACCTGCGCACTGCTGGGTGGAACGGTGGCGGTCATCGCCGGACTGTACTGGGTCAAGGTCCGGCGGGCGGCGGCCGACGGTCCGGAGCGTGTGGCGAGCGCCCGGCGGACACCGGACGGCGAGTCGTCCGACGCGCGCGCCATCTGAGGTCGCGGCGCTTTTCTGCGAAGCCGGCTGCGGCCGATTCGACATTCTGGTGGTAACCCGCGCCTGGTAACGGCGCGGTTGTCCATCGCCACTCGGCCGCAGGCGCGGTACCTCTGCGCGTCGCAGGCGTGCGTCGCTGACACCGCCTTCGCTCGATGCGAAGCCGAGCTGTGTCCGATATGGGGCGAAATCGGGCCGTCAGCATCCATGTAGCTAATTTTCCGAACGGTTGGTCTGTTGTGTTCGGAGAAAGCGTGGCGCGCAGTACAGCAAATTTCTAGCAATGAAGAAGATGTGGGCGGCAACAAGGTCGATGCCGTTTTGTCGGTGACGTAAGTGTCGTACGGTTCGAATGGTCCCTGATGGGGAATAAGTGTTCCCAGAGGCCATCTGTCGACCACAGTGCATCCTGGTTCGCCTGATGCCCTCGAGGATTGCCGGAATCCGGTCCTTGGAGGTGTGATGCGCAACAACGGCGGGCTCACCAACCGGCGCCGACTATCGGTCGCTGTGGGATTGCTGATTGCGGTCGTTGTAGTGGTCACGACTGGACCTGTCGCTGCTGTGCCACCTCCTCCGCCAAATCCCAGCGACGGCGAAATCGCCCAGGCGGGCGCGCAGGTGGACGCCGGTGTCGCCGAGGTCGGCACCCTGATCAACCAGGTCGCCGTGGTCGATCAGCAACTGGGGCAACTCGACGACGCCGTCGCGCAGCGCCGGGAGGACGTCAACCGAGCGCTGGTGGACCTGCAGACCGCGCGCGACGCCGCCGACGCGGCCGCCGTCGTGGTGGTGGACACCCAGCTCGACCTCGCCGATGCCGCGGCCAAGGTGGGCCAGGCGCGACGCAACTTCGATCAGTTCGCCACCCAGGCCTATACCAATCCGGGCTCCGGCTCGATGGTCACCTACCTCGCCGCGGCCACCCCTGCGGTCGCACTGGACCGGGCACAGCTCCTCGAGCTGGTCTCCAAAAATCGTCAGCAGGTGCTGGACGGTCTGCGGCGCGCGCAGATCGATCAAGGCAACAAGAACTCCACCGCGCGGCGGGCGAAATCGGACGCCGACACGGCCGCCGCCGTCGCCGCCGCGCGCAGGGCCGACGCCGAGAACGCGGTCGCCGCGGCGAAGGCCGAACTCGACCGGCAGACCGCCCAGCGCGACGACCTGCTGCGGCGGCGCCAGGACGCGCAGGGCAGGCTGGATCAAGCGCGGCAGAACGTGGCCGGCCTGCAGGACCAGCGTGACGCGTACCTGGCCTGGGACGCCATGCGCAAGGTGGAGGAAGCGGCGGTGCGTGCCGCCGCGGCGGCGGCCGCCGCGCGCGCGGCCGCCGACCAGGCCGCTCGCGATCGCGCCGCCGAACTCGGCACCGGAAAACGCCCGCACACTCAGCTGGAGGACGCGCCGCCACCGCGGCGGAGCGCGCCACGACCGAAGTCGCCACCGGTCGAAGGCTCCGCGGCGATCGAGATCGTGGTCGATCGCGCCATGTCACAACTCGGCGTCACCTACGCCTGGGGAGGCGGCGATGAGGACGGGCCGACCCGCGGCATCCGGGACGGCGGCGTCGCCGACAGTTACGGGGACTTCGAGAAGGTCGGCTTCGATTGCTCGGGGTTGATGGTCTACGCGTTCGCGGGCGTGGGGGTCTCACTGCCGCACTACAGCGGCTACCAATACAACGCGGGCACCCGAGTGCCGGTCGGCGATCGCGAGCGCGGCGACATGCTGTTCTGGGGGCCGAACGGCAGCCAGCACGTGGCGCTGTATCTCGGTGACGGGAAGATGGTGGAGGCGCCGGAATCCGGCGACGTGGTGAAGGTGTCCCCGGTCCGCGAGGGCGGCATCATGCCGTTCGCGGTGCGCGTCGTCTCCTGATATCGGACATTCCGGGTGCCCCGCCCGGCCGGAGGACCGCGGAAATTCCCATTCTGTCGGGTCCGGTTGCGGCACAGGCGGTGATTACCTGGAATAGTTGTGGCAGCACGCACAGGACCAAGGCGAAAGCGGGGATGTTGGTGACTTCGACGGACGGTGTGAGCGGAGCGAACTCGGCGAAGGATGCGCCGGTCTCGACGCCCAGCACCCTCGAGCGTGACGTCCAGACCCTGGAGAAGGCGATCTACGAGGTCAAGCGGGTGATCGTGGGCCAGGATCGCCTGGTCGAACGACTGCTCGTGGGCGTGCTCGCACGTGGTCACGTTCTGCTCGAAGGTGTTCCCGGCATCGCGAAGACCCTCGCCGTGGAGACCTTCGCCAGGGTGGTCGGCGGCTCGTTCGCCCGCGTGCAGTTCACGCCCGACCTGGTGCCCACCGACCTCATCGGTACTCGCATCTACCGGCAGGGCCGCGAAGAGTTCGACACCGAACTCGGCCCGGTCGTCGCCAACTTCGTGCTCGCCGACGAGATCAACCGCGCGCCCGCCAAGGTGCAGTCGGCGCTGCTCGAGGTGATGGCCGAGCGGCACGTGTCGATCGGCGGCAAGACCTACCCGATGCCCGACCCGTTCCTGGTCATGGCGACGCAGAACCCGATCGAGAGCGAGGGCGTGTACCCGCTGCCCGAAGCGCAGCGCGACCGCTTCTTGTTCAAGGTCGTCGTCGACTACCCCTCCGTGGAGGAGGAGCGCGAGATCATCTACCGGATGGGCGTCACCCCGCCGGAGGCGAGCCGGATCCTGGAGCCGGAGGACTTGATCCGTCTGCAGAAGGTCGCGGCCAACACCTTCGTGCACCACGCCCTGGTCGACTACGTGGTCCGGGTGATCGCGGCGACCCGCAAACCGGCCGATTTCGGCATGCAGGACGTGGCCAGCTGGATCTCCTACGGCGCGTCGCCGCGCGCCAGCCTCGGCATCATCGCCGCGGCCCGCGCCGTCGCGCTCATCCGCGGCCGCGATTACGTGGTGCCGCAGGACGTCGTCGAAGTGATCCCGGACGTGTTGCGCCATCGCCTGGTGCTGTCCTACGACGCGCTCGCCGACGAGATCAGCCCGGAGGACGTCATCAAGCGCGTTCTGCAGACCGTCGGCCTGCCACAGGTCGCCCCGCAGGCCGTCGCGCCCGGCGTGCCCGCCGCGCCGCCGCAGGGCGCCCCGCAGCAGGTTCCCCAGCCGCCGTCGCCGCAGCAGGCCGTGCCCCAGCCGCCCAACGGGCAGCAGTCGCAGCCCGCGGGCACCGTTCCGCCGAAGTGACCTCGGCATCGGATCGGGTCGCGCCAGTGCCGACGTCGCCGTCCCACGCACCGCCGTCCTTCCACGCGGGGGAGTTGACCGACCCCAGGCTCACGGTCGCGCTCAAGACCCTCGAACTCACCGTGCGCCGCAGGCTCGACGGCGTGCTGCACGGCGATCACCTCGGTCTCATCCCCGGTCCCGGCTCCGAGCCGGGTGAGGCGCGCGCCTACCAACCGGGCGACGACGTGCGCCAGATGGATTGGTCGGTCACCGCCCGCACCACTCATCCGCACGTGCGGCAGATGATCGCCGACCGGGAGCTGGAGACCTGGATGGTGGTCGATCTGTCGGCCAGCCTCGACTTCGGCACCGCCGCCTGCCAGAAGCGTGATCTCGCCATCGCCGCCGCGGCCGCAATCACCCATCTGACCAGTGGCGGCGGCAACCGGATCGGTGCGGTTGTCGCCACCGGCGAACGGTTGACCCGCATCCCGGCGCGCGGCGGGCGCGTCCACGCCCAGTCGCTGCTGCGCGGCATCGCGACCACACCGCACGCGCGCGACGGCGTGCGCGGCGACCTGCGCGGCGGCATCGAATCGCTGCGCCGTCCGCAGCGCAAACGTGGACTCGCGGTGATCATCAGCGATTTCCTGGGTGACATCGATTGGCAGCGCTCGCTGCGCGCGATCTCGGCCAGGCACGATCTGCTCGCGGTCGAGGTGCTCGACCCGCGCGACCTCTCCCTGCCCGACATGGGCGACGTCGTACTGCACGACCCGGAGACCGGGCGCACCCGCGAGTTCAGCGTGACCTCCACGCTGCGCGCCGATTTCGCGGCTGCCGCGCAGCGCCACCGGCAGCAGGTCGAACAGGCTCTGCGCAGCTGTGGCGCTCCGGTGCTCACCTTGCGAACCGATCGGGACTGGATCGCCGACGTGGTCCGGTTCGTGTCCACCCGGCGCCACAGCTTCGGCGCCCCGACCGGGCGGGTGCCACGCCAGTGAGTATTTCGCATTTCACCGCACAGATCTGGCTGGGATTCCTCGTCGTCATCGCGCTGATCGCGCTCGGCTACGTCCTGGTGCAGCGCAATCGGCGCAAGCACATGTTGAAGTTCACCAACATGGCGCTGCTGGAGAAGGTCGCTCCGTCGCGGCCGAGCGCGTTCCGGCATGTGGCCGTCGCGCTGCTGCTGGTCGGCCTGGTGTTCCTCACCGTCGCCGCGGCCGGACCGACCGCGGTCAAGAAGGTGCCGCGCAACCGCGCGACCGTCATGCTGGTGATGGACGTGTCGCTGTCGATGGAGGCGACCGACGTCGCCCCGAGCCGCATCCAGGTCGCCAAGAAGGCGGGCAAGGAGTTCGTCGACGGACTGCCCGAGGGCGTGAACATCGGCTTCGTCACCTTCGCGGGCACCGCTTCGGTGATGGTCTCGCCCACGACGAACCACGAATCGGTCAAAGCCGCGATCGACAATGTGCGGCTGGCCGAGCGCACCGCTACCGGTGAAGGCATTCTCACCGCGCTGCAGGCGATCGAGACGCTCGCCACGGTGCTCGGCGGCGCCCAGGAGCCACCGCCTGCCAGGATCGTGCTGATGTCGGACGGTAAGCAGACAGTTCCGGATTTCAAGGACGTCGACAACCCCCGGCACGAGTACGTCGCCGCCCGGCTCGCCAAGAGCAAGAACGTCCCCATCTCGACCATTTCCTTCGGCACTCGCTGGGGCGTCGTCGAGATCCCCCGGGAGGACGGCAGCAAGGACCAGGTACGCGTCGAGGTGGACGACGACGCCATGCGCGAGATAGCGCGACTGTCCAGCGGGGAGTTCTACACCGCGTCGTCGTTGCAGGAGTTGACCAAGGTGTACGACACCTTGGAGCAACAGATCGGGTACGAGCTGACCAGAGGCGACGCCAGTCGTCCGTGGCTGCTGCTCGGACTGGTGGTCGTCGCGGCGGGAGTGGTCATCGGTCTGGTGTATCGCCAGCGTTTGCCTTAGCGCTGCGAACAGCAAGGCGCGCAGGCGATTACACGGGCCATAGCCGGGAAAGTGTGTTACCGTGCCCAGGACGGGCGGTAAGGGAGTGCCGCCCTCCATTTGGGGAGGAATCATGCGAATTTCTGCAATCGTCACCGCAATCGCGTTCGCCGCGCTGGCCTTTGTCGTGGCTCCGCTTCCGGAAGCTTCAGCGGCAGGCTGTCCAACCGGCAGTCTGTGTCAGTACTCCGGTGTCGGCTTTTCCGGTACGGCGAAGGTGGTCACGCTCAACACCAAGAACTTCCGGAACTACTGCGGACCCGCGGGAGATCCGAGCACCAGATCGGTGATCAACAACACGAACGTCGAGTTGCTGTTCAGCTCCGGTTCCAACTGTGGCGGCGGACAACCGTACCGTTACGTGGGGCCGGGTAAGCAGGTGGAGGATCTGGGGTTCGACGCGCTGTCCGTGACTTGGTGCCCCAGCTGCTGAGCAGCGCCTCTCGCGTCGCTCGCCGAAGGTGAGTGAAAGGCGGCGCATCGATCGAATGCCGACCGGCCGGTGGTGTCCTGCACACCACCGGCCGGTCCGCGTGATCGGGCTTCGTTTCGCGCTGTCATTGTGGCGTTTCACGAACGCGGCCGGGCTCGGATGGCGGTCGGACGAACGTGGCGGCCCGGTCGTTGCCTGCCGATTCGACCAGGTAGGTTGAACCCCATGTCGAACATCACATCCCGGTCGGTCCTGGTGACCGGCGGAAACCGCGGCATCGGACTCGCGGTCGCGCAGCGTCTGCTTGCCGACGGTCACAAGGTGGCCGTCACGCATCGTGGCTCGGGGGTGCCGGACGGCCTGTTCGGTGTGAAATGCGATGTGACCGACAGCGAATCGGTGGACGGCGCCTTCGCCGAGGTGGAGGCGCACCAGGGTCCGGTCGAGGTGCTGGTGGCCAACGCGGGCATCACCGACGACACGCTGCTCATGCGGATGAACGAGGAGCAGTTCACCCGGGTGCTCGACGCCAATCTGACCGGTGCGTTCCGGTGCGCCAAGCGCGCGAACCGCGCCATGCTGCGCGCGCGCTGGGGCCGGATGATCTTCCTCGGCTCGGTGGTCGGCATGAGCGGCCAAGCCGGTCAGATCAACTACGCCTCCTCCAAGGCCGGTGTGATCGGTCTGGCCCGCTCGATCACCCGCGAGCTCGGCTCGCGCTCGATCACCGCGAATGTCGTCGCCCCGGGTTTCATCGAGACCGACATGACCGCCGACCTGCCCGAGGACGTGCGCGACATGGCCAAGAAGTTCATCCCCTTGCAGCGGCTCGGCCAGCCGGAGGACATCGCGGCCGTGGTCAGCTTCCTGGCTTCCGAGGACTCCGCCTACGTCTCCGGCGCCGTCATCCCGGTCGACGGCGGCATGGGCATGGGCCACTGACCACACCGAACGCGTAGCGCGGCCGGTCCAGGCCGCCCGCAGCCAACCCCACATTCGAATTTCAGGAGAACCGAGAACTCATGGGCGGACTGCTCGAAGGCAAGACCATCCTGGTCACGGGCATCATCACCGACTCGTCGATCGCGTTCCACGCGGCGGCCGTCGCGCAGGAGCAGGGCGCGAAGGTGCTCATCACCGGCATCCCGGAGCGGCTGCGGCTGATCGACCGGATCGCCAAACGCCTGCCCCAGGAGGTCCCGCCGGCCATCGGGCTCGACGTGACCAGCGAAGAGGATCTCGCAGGCCTGGCCGACAAGCTGCGGGAACTGGCTCCGCAGGGGATCGACGGGGTGCTGCACTCGATCGCGTTCGCGCCACGCACCCTCATGGGGCCGGAGGCTCGGCCGTTCCTCGACGGCCCGGGCCCGGATGCCGCCAAGGCGTTCGAGATCTCGGCGTGGAGCTACGCGTCGCTGTCGCGCGCGGTGTTGCCGGTGATGAACGAGGGCGGCTCGATCGTCGGCATGGACTTCGATCCGCGCACCGCGATGCCGTTCTACAACTGGATGGGCGTGGCGAAGGCCGCGCTGGAGTCGGTGAACCGGTATGTCGCCCGCGAGGTGGGCGCGGCGAAGAAGATCCGGTCCAACCTCATCGCCGCGGGGCCGATCAAGACGCTGGCCGCCAAGGCGATCGCGGGCACCGCGACCGACGACGCCGCCAAGCTCAATCAGCTCAACGTCTACTGGGACGGCGCCTCGCCGATCGGCTGGGACGTCGACGACCCCACGGTGGTGGCGAAGTCGATCGTGGCGCTGCTGTCGGACTGGCTGCCTGGCACCACCGGTTCGATCATCTACGTCGACGGCGGAGCCAGCCACAACACCTGGTTCCCGGAGAACATGGCGATCAACTGAGCCGATCGGATGGGAGACACCGTGGTTCGAACCGCCGACGCGCTGCTGCTGCTGTCCTTCGGCGGTCCGGAGCGTCCCGAAGACGTGATGCCGTTCCTGGAGAACGTCACCCGGGGCAGGGGAGTGCCGCGTGAGCGCCTGGAAGCGGTCGCCGAGCACTATCTGCACTTCGGCGGTGTCTCGCCGATCAACGCGCTCAATCGCGACATCATCACGGCGGTCGAGGCCGAACTGGCCGCCGCGGGTATCGAGCTGCCGGTGTACTTCGGTAACCGGAACTGGCATCCCATGGTGGAGGACACCGTCGGGCGGATGGCCGCCGACGGTGTCGGCGCCGCACTGGTCTTCCCGACTTCGGCGTGGGGCGGCTACTCCGGATGCCTGCAGTACCACGAGGACATCGCCCGGGCGCGTGCGGCTTTCGGTGCGGGCGCGCCGGAACTGCTGAAGCTGCGTCAGTACTTCGATCACCCGCTGTTGATCGAGACGTTCGCCGATGCCATTCGCGCGGCGCGCGATCGGCTCCCGGCCGGGCAGCGCGCCGCGGCAAGGCTGGTGTTCACCGCGCATTCCATTCCGGTGTCGGCCGATGCCGCCGCGGGTCCGCCTGCCGACGGCGGTCGGCTGTACAGTCGTCAGGTCGCCGACGCGGCCCGATTGTGCGCCGCGGCAACCGGTTTCACCGATTACGACCTCGTCTGGCAGTCGCGTTCGGGTCCGCCGCAGGTGCCGTGGCTGGAACCGGACATCGTCGACCACCTGGACGATCTCGCGGCCAAGGGGGTCGAGGCCGTGGTCGTCTGTCCGGTGGGCTTCGTCTCCGACCATCTCGAAGTCATCTGGGATCTGGACAACGAGGCCGCGCGGAAAGCCGCCGAACTCGGTATGGGCTTCGCGCGGGCCGCGACGCCGGGAAGCGATCCGCGTTTCGCGAAGCTGGTCGTCGAACTGGTGTCCGAGCAGTTGCGCGGAGCCGAACCCCGGCGGCTCGGCGCGGTGCCCGGCTACGGCTGCACGCGCGACGGCGCGCCGTGCGCCGTCGGCTGCTGTGCGGTCACGCGCCGTCCCACTGCTGGGAATTGAGGAGGAGCGGTCGCGGATAGCATCGCCTGCGACCGATCGCCGAATCCGACTTTCTGGGGGGTACCTCTAGATGACCTATGCCGACATGCTGACCAATGCCGCCGTGCTCGATCCGCACGCCTGGTCCGACACGAACGTATGGACCGTGGCGCTCGACGTCACCGAGGCCAGGCGCCGTGGTCGCAGCGGTGGCGGCGGTGGTTTCTCGATCGGAGGTCTGCTGCTGTGCATCGGGGTCGTCGCCGTGGTCATCGGGCTCGTGATCTGGCTGAGCAAGCGGAACAAGTCGAATCAATCGAACCAGCCTCAGCAATATCCGCAGCAGCAGTACCCCCAGCAGTATCTTCCGCAGCAGAATTTGCAGGGACAACCTCAGTATCCGGCGCCGCAGTACCAACAGCCCTATCCGCCGCAGGGGCAACAGCAGTATCAGCAATATCCGCCGCAGCACCAGTACCCGCCGCAGCAGCCGCCGTACCCGCCGCAGCAGTGAAACTCGCCGTGCCTGTGACTCAGAAGCCCGGGCTGGTCAGGCGGGTGTAGACAGTGGGGAAGCCAGGGCGGGCCGCGCCTACGCCCCAGGATGTGAGACCGGCAAGTCGCCCGTCGACGAGAATCGGGCCGCCGCTGTCGTACTGGGCGGTGTCCGCGGTGGGAGTGCCCGCGCAGAGCATGGTGTACGGATCGAAGGCCGGACCATAGGCGGTGGCGCACTCACCATCGGCGGCCAGTGGGACGTTCGCCGCGCGCAACCGGGTGTTGGTCTCGTCGGTTTCGGAGGTCGCGCCCCAGCCCAGGATGGTCGCGTTGCCCGAAGTGGGCGGGGCGACGGTGATCGTCGGACCGGGCTGCGGCTCGTCCAGGGTGAGGATCGCCACGTCGTTGCGATACGCGGTCGTCATGTCCAGAACGGTTGCCAGGAAACCCGGATGCATGCGAATGTTCTTGACATGCACGGTTTTTCCGTCGCTTCCGCGAAGGTCGTCACGGCCGAAGGTGACGGTGAGCGTTTGGGTCAGCGTCTGTGCCAGGGCCACGCAGTGCGCCGTCGTGATCACCTGGTCCGGTGCGACGAGCGCGCCGCCGCAGAACTGCCCGGAGGCGCGGGTGAGTAACAACGGCGTGCCGATGGCCGCCAGCCACGGATACTCCGATGTCGTCGCGTCGGCGCCGCCCACGATCGCCGAGGCCGGGGCGTGCAGAGTGAGACCGAACAGAACAGTCGCGATGGTGACGGCGGCCATGCGGCAACGATGGGAAAAACGCATCTCACACCGCCCCGGCATGATGTCAGCGGCTTCCGCGCGCGGAGGCGTGCACGGCGACCAGGCGCGCGGCGCGGATCGCGTCCCACAGCGGCCGCAGCAGCGATTCCTGCGCACCGATCGCGCTGGCGGAGGTGGGCGCGGAAGCGGGCTCCCGCTGCGCCACCGTGAGGATGGCCGCGACATGATCGGCGGTGTCGAGAATGCGCCTGGCGCGCAATGAAATCGACTCGGGATAGTCGTGCCGCGAATAGTCGGCCAGTTCGGCTTCGATGAGCTCGCGGGGATCGGAGTCGGGCGCGCCCAGCGATGTGGTGTGCAGCTTCATCAGCGCGTCGGCGGCATCGCGAACCGCTTCGCGCATCGCGTATTCGGCTTCGCCGAGGGACATGTCGGGGCCGGGCGCCGAGGGGATGGGCGCACTGTAGACGGTCCATTGCAGCGTGTCGTCCTCGGCCCAGCGCGGGATGAGGCCGGTGCCCTCGGTGCCGGGTACGCCGATCAGCATGCCCTCGCCCGCCTCGATCGAGTCGGCGGCGAACGCCGTGCCCGCGGGGACGCCGCGGATGTCTCCTGGGACCGGGAGCACCAACCGCAGTTGCGCGCCGGGTTGCGCCATCGTCTCGCGAATCACCTTGAGCAGTGCCATGACTCCGCTCCCCGGCAGGTTGCCGTGGGCGGACCAGGGTAGGTCGGTGCGGCCGCCGGTGAGCGGATCACCAGCCGCGATGGTGTGCTTCGGCGCCCACGCGTGCAAGGCGGCCAAAACGTCGTCGGGCGCACTGCAGCCGGCCAGCCAGGAGCTCGCCCACACCGTCAGCGTCGCACTTGGAGAGCACATAATTATCGAGCATAAAGGGTGGGCGCTACCGGTGGGCATCCATACGCAAGGGCATTGGTGAGCAGCACGGAAACCGCGGGCGCCGCGCTGCCCGCGCCGAGCGAGTCCGTGCGGATACCGTCCGGCATCGGAGCGGAGCGCTCATCCTCCGCCGTCGCTAGTCCGGCTCGGTGACGAAATCTATGAGTCGCTCGACCGCGCCGATGAGTGGCGTCTCCAGGTCGCGGAAGGAGGACACCGCCTCGTACACCTTCCGCCAGCCGTCCTGCGGGGAGCCCCAGCGCAGGCGTCGGCAGACGCCGGTCTTCCAGTCCTCGTCGCGCGGCACCCGCGGCCACTCCGCGATGCCGAGGGTGGCCGGGCGCACGGCTTGCCAGACGTCGACGAACGGGTGCCCGGTCACCAGGACATGTGGCCCGAGGCCGGTGGTCAGCTGGGTCTCCTTCGATCCGGTCACCAGGTGGTCGACCAGCACGCCGACCCGCCTGCCCGGGCCCGGCCGGAAGTCCGCCAGCCGAGCGGCAAGATTGTCCAAGCCTTCCAACTGCTCGACGACGACGCCCTCGACGCGCAGATCGTGGCCCCACACCCGCTCGACCAGCGCGGCGTCGTGCACGCCCTCCACCCAGATCCGGCTGCCACGGGCGACCCGGGCGCGCAGGCCCTCCACCCTGGTGGAGCCGGAGGCCGAGCGGTTCGGCGTCTGCGGCGCGGCGGCCCGCGGCCGCACCAGCGTCACCGGCTCGCCGTCGATGAGGAACGCCGCCTCGCGCAGCGCGAACAGGCGCACCGTGCCGCGAGCGTCCTCCAGCTTCACGAACTCGCC
The DNA here is from genome assembly GCF_040681035.1 of Nocardia sp. NPDC051911. Taxonomy (NCBI): domain Bacteria; kingdom Bacillati; phylum Actinomycetota; class Actinomycetes; order Mycobacteriales; family Nocardiaceae; genus Nocardia; species Nocardia sp. NPDC051911. The sequence goes on along the minus strand of NZ_JBFAXY010000014.1, from coordinate 80,031 downwards.
GTCGTAGCTGCGATCGAATCCGACCACCGCGCCGCAGAATCCGGTGGCGGCATCCTCGACCACCAGGTCGCGTTCCGCGGTGACCGTCGGCACCGCCCTTTTCTTCGATCGAGGATGCCCGGAGAAGATGTCGCCATACCTGTCACGCCCGCTCACCTGCCTGAAGCTAGCACCGCCGCTGTGGCTTTCGGCGGACCAGGGGCACCGCGCGTCCACGCGTGGAATTCATCGGGAGTACTCGTCGATGATGCGCCCGAGATCATGATCCGCGCACTACAGTGGTCGTGTGGCCGCAATTTTTTGGCTGGTCGCGGGCATTCTGCTCGCGGCGGCGGAGATGCTCACCGGCGACCTCACCTTGCTGATGCTCGGTGTCGCCGCGCTGGGCACCGCGGGTGTCAGCGCGGCGGCGGATACCTCCGTCGTGGCCGACGCCGTCGTCTTCGCGGTGATCTCGGCGGTGCTGCTGCTCGGTGTGCGCCCGATCATCCGGCGTCGCTACGGAACTCCTCCGCCCACGCCGACGAACGTGGACGCCCTGCCGGGCAAGACCGCTCTGGTGCTCGAGCAGGTGGCGGCGCACTCCGGCCAGGTGAAACTGAATGGCGAGGTGTGGACCGCGCGGCCGATGGACACGACCGAAGTCTATGAACCGGGTACGACCGTTTATGTCATGAAGATCGACGGCGCGACCGCCGTCGTCTGGAAGGGGCCTTGATGGCTGTACTGATCGTTGCCGCCGTCCTCATCTTGCTGGTCGTGGTGGTGGTCTTCAAGTCGATCGCGCTGGTGCCGCAGGCCGAGGCCGCGGTGATCGAGCGGCTCGGGCGGTATTCGCGGACGGTTTCCGGCCAACTCACGTTCCTCGTGCCGTTCGCCGACCGCGTCCGCGCCAAGGTGGATCTGCGGGAGCGGGTGGTGTCGTTCCCGCCGCAGCCGGTGATCACCGAGGACAACCTCACCCTGCACATCGACACGGTGGTCTATTTCCAGGTGACCAGCCCGCAGGCGGCGGTGTACGAGATCAGCAACTACATCGCCGCTGTCGAGCAGTTGACCGTCACCACACTGCGTAACGTCGTCGGCGGCATGACGCTCGAACAGACTCTCACCTCACGCGACTCGATCAACGGCCAGCTGCGCGGCGTGCTGGACGAGGCGACCGGGCGCTGGGGACTGCGCGTCGCGCGGGTCGAGCTGAAGAGCATCGATCCGCCGCCGTCGATCCAGGAGTCGATGGAGAAGCAGATGAAGGCCGATCGCGAGAAGCGCGCCATGATCCTCACCGCGGAGGGACAGCGCGAATCGCAGATCAAGACGGCCGAGGGCTCGAAGCAGGCGCAGATCCTATCCGCCGAGGGCGCCAAGCAGTCGGCGATCCTGTCGGCCGAAGGCGAACGGCAGAGCCGTATCCTGCGGGCACAAGGTGAGCGCGCCGCCTCCTACCTGCAGGCGCAAGGCCAGGCCAAGGCCATCGAAAAGGTCTTCGCCGCCATCAAATCCGGCAAGCCGACGCCGGAATTGCTTGCCTACCAGTACATGCAAACGCTGCCCATGGTCGCGCGCGGTGACGCCAACAAGGTGTGGCTGGTGCCGAGCGATTTCGGCAAGGCGCTGGAGGGGTTCGCGAAGAGCTTCGGCACGCAGGGCGAGGACGGTGTGTTCCGGTACGAGCCGCCCGCCTCCGACGGCGCGGAAGCAAAGCCCGAGGACGACTCCGATGTCGCGGACTGGTTCGACACCGCGCCCGACCCGACCATCGAGCGCGCCGTGCGCGCCGCCGAGGCCACGGCGCGGACCCCGGTCGAGGGGCTGACCCCGACACCGCCCCCGCCGGCGTTCGAACCTTCGCCGCACCAGCCGGTCATCCCTCCGCAGGAGGCTTTCCCGGCTCAGCAGCAGCCGCCGCAGCAACCTCCGGCCCAGCGCCCGGACGACCCGCACGGCCGTCCTTGGCAGCCGCCGGAGAACTTCACGAAATAACCTCGCGCCGGGCGCCGCCCCGGACTCCGCCCGAGTTCGGGGCGGTCGCGTCGGTGCGGCCGGATCACTCAGCCGGGCAGTCCGGCGGCGCGGATCGCCGGGACGACGACATCGGCGATGCCGCGCATGCCCTGCGGGTTGAGGTGGTAGGGCAGCAGCGTCTCGGTGGCGAGGACGGGCTCCATCCAGCGGACGCCGACGGGCGCGCACGCGTCGCGGCCCTCCGATGCGGCGCTGGTGTCCACGTAGATCGCGCCGTGCGCGGTGGCGACGCGGGACACCACGGAATTGAGATGATCGAAGGCGGCTTGGATGGGCGCGGCGTCGGACGGGCGGAGACCGACCAGCGCCGGGCAGCCGCCGTCGCGCACATAGCGCGGCCAGCCGTCGACGACGATCAGCGCGTGCGGCGCCCGGGCCGAGATCTGTTGCAATGCGGCCGCGTAAGGCGCCGCGATCGCATCGATGTCGACGTCCCAGTCCGGACCGGCGCAGGTACCGGCCCCGGAGAGGCCGTAGACGTGGCAGGCGACGATGTGTTCGGCCATCAACGCGTCGTTGGCGCCGATGTGCACGGTGACCAACCTGGTGGCGGGGCCGAGCGGATCGAACTGGGGCGGAATGCCCGGCTGCTGCGGGGCGGTGAGGTCCGCGATGAGGGCGGAGTTGCAGGTGCGGTCGTCGATCCGCAGGCCCAAGTCCCGGGCGACCAGTTGCGGTGTGTTCGCGGTCGAGCGAAGGCATCGGAACGGGGCCGAGATGTCGAAGTTCCGCACGCCCGTGGTGGCCGCCCCGGAATCGCCCACGGCGACGTATTCGGCCCCGCCGATGGGATCGGCCGCGGCGGGGGAGACGGCGCCCAGGGCGATCAGACAGGCGGTGACCGCTGTGGCCCGCGCAAGATTCGTCATGTCGTTTCTGTCCGTCCATTCGTCGGCGCGCTCACGAAACATGTACGTCTCTCCGTGCCGAACGCTACTCGCCGGAGGCGTGCCCGCGGGTGGAATCGGGTGGCAGACTGCGAGGTATGACGACATCTGGATGGGCCGATGTGGACAGCTACCTGGTGGAGACACTGGTGGCGGATCCCGATTCCGACGCGGCGCTGGAGGCGAACAAGGCGGCCGGCCTGCCCGCGATCGACGTGTCACCGCCGCAGGGGAAGTTTCTCCATCTGCTGGCCAGGACGGTCGGCGCGCGACGCGTGCTGGAGATCGGCACGCTCGGCGGATACAGCACGATCTGGCTGGCCCGCGCGGTCGGCCCCAAGGGGCGGGTGGTCACGCTCGAGTTCGCCGCCCGGCACGCCGAGGTGGCGCGGGCGAATCTGGACCGTGCTGGCGTCGGCGACCGAGTGGAGATCCGGGTCGGCGCCGCGCTGGACAGCCTGCCCGTGCTCACGCAGGAGGATCCGGAACCGTTCGACTTGGTCTTCATCGACGCCGACAAGGTGAACAACGCGAATTACGTACTGTGGGCGCTGCGGCTGACCCGGCCGGGCTCGGTGATCATCGTCGACAACGTCGTGCGCGGCGGCACGATCGCCGACGAGCGGTCCGAGGACCCGAACGCGCAGGCCAGTCGCGAACTCGTCGAATTGCTCACCGCCGAACCGAGCCTGGACGCGACCGTGGTGCAGACCGTCGGTGCGAAGGGCTGGGACGGCTTCGCCTATGCCGTGGTGAACGGCGACAACGTGGAGTGAGTCAGGGCTCCAGCACCACTTTGCCGGTCGTCCCGCGCGTTTCCAGCGCGCGGTGCGCGACGGCCGCGTCGGCGAGCGCGAAGCGCTGGATGCCGGGTCGCAGCCGTCCGGCGATCGCCTCGGCCATGGCGAGGTTCTCCAGGACGCGCAGATCGCCGCCCGCGCGCGCCAGCATCGGCGGACCGATCACCGTCTCGGAGGTGATACCCCGTTCGGTGAGTTCTGCGGCGGAGAGCCGGACCGGCCCTTCGTCGTTCGATGTGCCGGACCAGCCATAGACCAGATGTTGGCCGCCCGGCGCGAGCAGATCGATTCCGGCGCGGGCGACCGCGCCGCCCACCGAGTCGAACAGCACGTGCGCCCCGCGGTCGCCGATTCGAACGCGGACCCGGTCCGGCCAATCCGGCAACAGATAGTCGACCGCCAGGTCGGCGCCATTGTGTCGCACCTGATCGACCTTCGCGGGGCCACCGGCCAACCCGATCACCGTGGCTCCGGCATTCTTCGCGAATTGCACCAGCAGCGTGCCGATGCCGCCCGCCGCGGCCGTCACCAGGACGACACTGCCGGGCTTCAGTTCGGTGAACTGCAGGATGCCCATGGTCGTTCGCCCGGTGCCGATCATCGCCACCGCCTCCGCCGGATCGAGGTTCGCCGGAATCTCGTGCAGCCGGGCCGCGTCCGTCACGGCGAATTCGGCGTAACCGCCGGGCACCGGGCCGAGATGGGCCACCACCTGCGCGCCCAGCAGGCCCGCATCCACATCGGCGCCCACGCGGTCCACGGTGCCCGCGACTTCGCGCCCGGGGATGGTCGGCAACTGCGGCAAGGGAAACGGCCCGGGCTCCCCCTTGCGCAGGGCGGTATCGACCAGGTGCACACCGGCCGCCGCCACCGCGATGCGGACTTCGCCGGGGCCAGGCACCGGATCGGGAACGATTTCGTAGCGCAGGTTCTCGGCCGGGCCGAAAGCGTGGAGGCGGATGGCGTGCACGGTGGCTCCTGTTCGTTGGCGTCGCCGGTCAGCCTCCAGCATCAAGTTAGGTTGAGGTCAACCGGTCGCGCCGGGCCGCCCTGGCCTGGAAGCCGTCGCAGAGCGCGTCGAGCCCGTCGTAGAGCAGCTCCTCCTGGGTCAGATCGCGTACACCGCTGCCGGCGAGATCGGCCAACGCGGAGGGGACCGGTCCCTCTGCTGTGCCGTGCAGCAGCGTCCGCAGCCCGTTGTCGCCCGCTGGATCCATGCCTTTGCGCGCCATCAGCTCGGCGCTGATCTCGGGCAGCGTCGCGCCGGAGATGTAGTTCCAGACGGTGAAGGACATGCCGGTCGCCTCGCGGGTGGACACGCCGAGTTCCAGGAACCCGTCGACCAACCAGGCCAGGCAGGCCAAGCTCTGCGGCCCGAAGCTGTAGCGCGGAGTGGCGAAGGTGAGCAGCACCCACGGATGTTGCCGGTACAGGGCCCAGTCGACCTCGGCGGCGATGCGGACCCGGTCGCGCCAGGTCCACCGCTGTCCCTCGGGGGAGGGGTACGGGTTGCGCCGGGCCACTTCGTCGGTCATCAGCGCGAGCAGTTCGTCTTTGTTCGCGACGTGGCGATACAGCGACATGGCTCCCACCCCGAGCCGATCGGCGATGCGCCGCATGGACAGCGCGTCCAAGCCTTCGGTGTCGGCGAGCTCGATCGCGGTGTCGATGATGGCGGCGCGGTGCAGCATGCGTACACTGTACCCGGAATAATGCGTACGACGTACGCGTCATGGAGAGGATGTTCGGTGATGACAGACGTGCAGCCGGTCCGGACCGAGCCGGCCACGACGGGCTCGCGGCGGGCGTGGCTGGGCTTGGCGGTCCTGCTGCTGCCGGTGCTGCTGGTTTCGATGGACATCTCGGTGCTGTTCCTCGCGCTGCCGACACTGACCCTCGATCTGGATCCGTCCGCGGACCAGCAACTGTGGATTCTGGACATCTACGGCTTCCTGATCGCGGGCCTGCTGATCACCATGGGCAATCTCGGCGACCGGATCGGGCGGCGCAACATCTTGCTGACCGGCGCCGTGGTCTTCGGCATCGCGTCGGTGATCGCGGCGTTCGCGCCCAGCGCGGGCGTGCTGATCGCCGCGCGGGCGCTGATGGGCATCGGCGGCGCGACGTTGCTGCCGTCCAGCCTGGCGCTGATCTCGAGCCTGTTCCCGGACGCGCGGGAGCGAGCGGCCGCGATCGGCGTCTGGACGGCGTTCTTCGCGGGCGGCTCTGCTGTCGGACCGATCATCGGTGGCGTGCTGCTGCACCAGTTCTGGTGGGGTTCGGTGTTCCTCATCAACATCCCGGTGCTGCTGGTCCTGCTCGCGTTCGGCCCGTTCGTGCTGCCGGAGCATCGGGCGGGGGTGCGGGGACCGCTGGATCTGCCGAGTGTCGTCCTGTCGATCGGCGGCATCCTGCCGGTGGTGTACGGGATCAAACACGCCGCCACCAAGGGCATCGATGCGCAAGCGATCGTCGTCGCGCTGGTCGGCGCGGTGATCCTGACCGTTTTCGTGCGCAGGCAGCGACAGCTGCGTGAGCCCCTGCTCGATCTGCGGCTGTTCGCCGGGCCCCAGTTCTCGGTGGCGATCGGCGCCAGCCTGACCGGCATGATGTCGCTGGCCGGCCTCAGCTATCTGACCAGCGTCTATCTGCAATCGGTGACCGGGCGCACGCCGCTGGCGGCGGCGCTGCTCGGCATCCCCATGGCGATCGCGGTCTTCGTCTGCTCGGTGGGCGGCGCCCGGGTCGGGCATCGCTTCGGCGCCCGCGCGACCTTCGTGTTCGCCTTGCTCGCCTCCGCGGCGGGCAACCTGATGCTGCTCGGTGTCGGCGCGTACGACGGACTCGGCTGGTACCTCGCCGGTTCCACGATCGCCGGAATCGGCTACGGTCTGGCCTTCACGCTGGTGTCGGAGGTCTCGGTGTCCTCGGTGCCGCCGGAGCGGGCCGGGTCGGCGGTAGGTATCTCGGAAACCAGCTTCGAACTCGGCAACGCGCTGGGTCTCGCGCTGCTCGGTTCGCTCGCGGCGCTCATCTTCCGGTCCGGGGGCGACTACGCGGCGACGCTCGGCGAGACCATCCAGCAGGCCGGCGGGAACGCGGCGCTGATCGAGGCGGCGCGCGGATCCTTCGTCGACGGCATGCACGTCGCGGTGGCCGTCGGCGCGACGGTGCTCACGGCGATGGCGCTGATCGCCCGCTTCGCCGCTCCACGTTCGCGCTGAGTTGTGCGGCCGGGATCAGTGGCCGAAGACGGAAGTCATGATCTCGGCCGCCCAGCGGTTCATCGGCCGGACGATCGTGCCGTGCACCCAGCGGACCGGGCGCACCACCACAGCGAGCCAGACGACGGCGAAGGCGGCGAACACCGGGCGCAGCACGTGGCGGTACAGCGCGCGGCACGGCAGCACCACGAGCACACCCACGATGAGCGTGGCCACACGCCACCCGTAGCGCGCGGTCACGCGCACCGCTTTCCAGAGCGGGTGCAGCACCCAACGCCACAATTGCGACAGGGGCCAGACGATCAGCCACTTGACGGTCTGGTGGCAGACCCAGGCGATGGCATACGCGATCGGATACACGACCCAGCGCAGCAACCAGGCCCCAGCGGGACGAATCACTTTGCGCCACAGGAAGACCTCCACCGCACGCCGCAGTGGTCGCAACAGGTGTTCCAGCAGGAGCGACAGCAGCGGCGTGAGCACCGAGCCCCACAGCAGATGCTGCACCACCCAGCCCCACAGGAAATCCTTCACGACGATCCACGCGGGCCGCAGCACCCAGTGCCGGATCAGCTCGGCCGCCGGGACCAGCAGATGTCGCGCGATGTACCCGAGCGCCGCCGCCGTGGCGCGGCACAGAAGCAGAACGCCCTCCCACAGCAGACGGATCGGAACCAGCACCACGATCGCGATCGCGCGCGCGATCCACTGTGCGGCAGATACTCGCGTGTCCGGCGTCGACACCTCGCCCCCTCGGTAGATGCACCGGGCGTAGCCCTGGTGAAGAATTCTGTGCGCCCGCAACATTCGAACACATGATCGCCGCCAGGTGCGTGAGTAGAAATGCTCGAGTCGCGCACCGGCGCGCCTCCCGCGAGTCGAATACCGCTCGTGAGTGGTCACGCCCACGACGAGCCGGTGCGTCATGAGGGAGGAATTCATCGCCGCCGCTCGCGCCAGGGCGCACGGACTCGCCGCACCGCGCGCGACGCTGGCCACCCAGTCCACCATCGCGATCGGCGGGCACTGCTGGCTCAGCTCGGCACACTGGACGATGACCCTAGGCGACGCGCCCACCCTCGACCTCTACAGCGATTTCCCGGTCCTGCGCGCCGAGGGTGAGCTGAGCATCGCCGCCTACCTCGCCCGCCAGGACCTGCCACGGCTCGTGCGGGACATGTCCGGCGCGGACCGGAACCTCCGCGAAACGACCGGGACATCCATCCGACACGCCGGGACATAGGATCGACGGATGCGCGAACCCGCTGCGATCGGTCCGGCCGCGTCCGGTCTCACGATGGTGCTCGCGCTCGCCGACTCACGGTTGCCGATCGGCGGCCACGTGCACTCCGGCGGTGTGGAAGAAGCCGTCGCGTCCGGCTTGGTCCGCGACGTCGTGACGGTCGAGCTGTATCTGCGCCGCCGCATCCGGACCTCGGGGCTGGTCACCGCGTCCCTGGCCGCGGCGGTCTGCGCGGGCGAACTGGATCCGGCGCGGGCCGAAGCGGAAGCCGACGCGCGCACGCCCGCACCCGCGGCGCGGGCCGCGTCCCGTGCCCAGGGCCGCGGTCTGTTGCGCCTGGCGAAACAGCTGTGGCCCCGGCACGATTGGTCGCCGCTCGCCACGACACCGCATCTGTCCACGGTCTTCGGAATGGTCGGCGCGGCCGCCGCGGTGCCGCCCCGGGAGATCGCCGGTGTGGTCGTCTACACGACCCTCACCGGCGCCGCCACCGCGGCCCAGCGTCTGCTGGCCCTGGACCCCGCCGCGATCGCCGCGTGCACGGTCCGGCTGGCCGACCTGTGCGATCGCGTCGCCGCCGAGGCCGTGACCGGTCTCGCCGCGATGTCGGACCCGCTGCAGGACGTGCTCGCCGAGCGGCATCGGCAGCGGGACATGCCCCTGTTCGCGAGTTGACGCCCCGGAAGAAGGAGACCGCCCCATGCCCCCGCATCTGATCGACGGTGAGCCGCACGACCACGGGCACGAGCGGCCGAAACGGGCCCGCACGCCCGGGGAGGCGCTGCGCATCGGCATCGGCGGCCCGGTCGGTTCGGGCAAGACCGCACTGGTGGCCGCGCTGTGCAGGCAGTTGCGCGACGAGCTGTCGCTGGCGGTACTGACCAACGACATCTACACCACCGAGGACGCCGACTTCCTGCGCAGGCACGCGGTCCTGCCGGACGAGCGGATCACCGCCGTGCAGACCGGCGGCTGCCCGCACACCGCCATTCGCGACGACATCACCGCCAATCTCGACGCGATCGACGATCTGGTCGCCGCCAATCCGCCGCTGGACCTCATCCTGGTGGAATCCGGCGGCGACAATCTGACCGCGACGTTCTCCTCCGGCCTGATCGACGTGCAGATCTTCGTGGTGGACGTGGCGGGTGGCGACAAAGTGCCGCGCAAAGGCGGTCCCGGCGTGACGTTCTCGGATCTGCTTGTGGTCAACAAGACCGATCTGGCGCCGTTGGTCGGCGCGGACCTCGGTGTGATGGAGCGTGATGCGGCGCGGGTGCGTGCGGACCGGCCGACAGTGCTCGTCTCGCTCACCGAGGATCCCGCGGCGACGCCGGTGCTGGCCTGGGTACGCGAGCAATTGCGCGCGGTCGCCGAGCAGGACCGGGCGGGCGCCGGCGAATCCGCCGCCGCGCATTGAGTGTCGCCGGTGCGCACGCAGCTACGCATCGTCGCTCGCCCAGGGACGCTTCCGGAGATTCATGCCAGCGGCGGGTTGTCGGCCCGCCGCACCGGACCGCGTGCGGTCCATCTGATCGGCACCGCCGCCACGCCGCTGGGCGGCGACGAACTCGACATCGTGATCGTGGTCGCGCCGGGTGCCGAACTGGTGGTCCGCTCGGTCGCGGCGACACTGGCACTGCCGGGCGCGGCGACGCCGCAATCGTGCGGACGCTGGCAGCTCGAGGTCGGTAGTGGGGGAGTATTGGATTTCGATCCCGAACCGATGATCGTCGCGGGCGGTGCGCGGCACCACACCGTCACCACGATCCGGCTGGATTCCGGCGCCCGGCTGCGAATGCGCGAACGCGTCCAGATCGGCCGCGCGGGCGAGGACGGCGGCATATGGCGCGGTGACCTGATCGCCGATATCGACGACACGCCTCTGCTGCGCCACCGGCTGGCGCTGGGCGCGGACACAGCGGCCGATGACGCGCTGTCCGCGCCTCGCGCCCTGGAGAGCGAACTCGTCTATCCGGACGAATGTGTCGCGGCGACAACGGGTTTGACGCAGACTCGGCTGCCGCTGGCGGCGGGTGGCAGTTTGTTCACCCGCACCGGGGCGCTGTTGGGCGTCTCCGGGGTGGAGCATGCCGAGCCGCGGCGCTGATCAATCGTTTCGTTCGACACAGGTGTAATCCGGCCGAGAGCTGGAGATAGAAAGGGTGGGAGCCCGACAGCGTCGTCGGGTTCCCACCTTTCCGGCTCGCTCCTCGGAAGCCCCATCCGATCAGCCGTTGGCCGTCTCCGGGGCCGTGTCTCCGGCCTCCGGAGCTGTGTCGGTGGCTTCCGAAGCCGGGGCGGTGTTCTCCGGGGCCGGATCGACCGCCTCCGGCGCGCCCTGCGCCCGGGGAGGTGCGCTCAGCGCGTGCACCGCACCGAGTCCCGCGCCGATCCCCGCACCGATGGCAGCCAACGGGGCGGCCATCAGGGCCGCGCCGTAAGCGGCCCCGATCGGGCCCGCGGCGAGACCGATCGGCGCGAACGGCAGACCGATGGCCAGGGCGAGACCTCCGCCGACGGCCGCTCCGAACAGCGCGAACGGACTCGCGAACGCGGCGCCCGCCGCGGCGCCGATGGCGGCGGCGCCCACGGTCTGGCCCGCCACCCGATCGGACCTCGTGCGTTCCATCCCGATCGAGTCGAGGTACGTCGCGATATTCGCCTCGGCCATCGCGGCGCCGTCGTTGAGCTGGATCGCCTGCTCCCGGTAGAGCCAATCCGGTGCGTCGACCTGCACGTCTCCGAAGCGGAGCTTGTGCGGCGGCGGCGCGATCGGCGGCACCGGCGCGACGGGAACGGGGCCGTGCAGCCCTTCCAGCGGGGCCAGATACTTCGGATTCGGCAACGGACGCGCCCACTGCAACGAACTCAGCGTGTCGTCCGGAATCCGCACACCTTCGTACGGGCGCACGTTCGGGGCCTCGGCCGCGGGCCACTGGGCCGGCTGATCGGTGGGATCCGTCCGGGTCACCGGAACGGGCCGATCGGGTGCCGCGTTCGCGGTGCCGGTTCCCACCAGCGCGAGAACGAGAGGAACCGTTCCCATGGCGACGAGAGGACCCAACTTCGCCCGGTGCGGTTTGGGTGCTCGGTGCTTGCCTGTGCCCATAGATCACCTTTCATCCGAAGGAGACGTCGACGCCCCACATTCGGATCTGCCGGTGACCTGGATTGGTCGAACGCGCTATTACGGCGGGATCAGCCGGCTTTCGCGTCGGTATGCGCCTTGTCCACCGCGACCCGGCTGTTGGTGGAAGCGCCGAGAGCGGCGGCCAGTTGTTCGGCGTCCTCGTCGTCGCCGTTGCTGATCGCCTCCAAGGCCAATCGTGCGAACACCCACTGCTCGGTGGCCGCCATCTGTCCGCGGCTGCGGCCGAGGAAGGTGACGAACCACTGGATGACGGTGATGATCCGGCTGCGGTAGCCGACCAGGTAGTACAGGTGCAGCGCCAGCCAGGCCAGCCACGCGATGAACCCGCCGAACTCCAGCTTCCCCACCTGGCAGACGGCGCTGAATCGCGAGATCGTGGCCATGCTGCCCTTGTTGAAGTACTTGAACGGCTTGCGCTCCTGCGGCGTCTGGCCTTTCAGCCCCGCGGTGATCTGCCGGGCGGCGTAAGTCGCGCCCTGGATCGCGCCCTGCGCCTGCCCCGGCACGTTCGGCACCGACATCAGATCGCCGACCACGAAGACGTTCGGGTGGCCCTTGACGGTGAGGTCCGGCTCGACCACGACCCGGCCCGCGCGGTCGACCTCCGTGCCGTCGGACTGGTCGGCGATCAGCTTGCCCAGCGGGCTGGCCTGCACGCCCGCCGACCACACCTTGCACGCCGACTCGATGCGGCGGATCGTGCCGTCGGAGTCCTTCACCGTGACGCCGAACGCGTCGACATCGATCACCATGGCGTTGAGCTGGATCTCCACGCCCATCTTCTCCAGGCGCCGCTCGGCCTTGCCGCCCAGCTTCGGGCCCATCGGGCCGAGCACCGCGCCCGCGCCCTCGATCAGCACCACCCGCGCGTCGCGCGGATCGATGTTGTGGAAGGTGCCCTCCAGCGTGCGGTCGGACAGCTCGGCGATCTGTCCGGCCAGCTCGACGCCGGTCGGGCCCGCGCCGACGATGACGAAGGTCAGCAGCCGGTCGCGCTCCTCCTGGGTGGTCGCGAGCTCGGCCTGCTCGAAGGCGCCGAGGATCCGGCCACGTAGCTCGAGCGCGTCATCGATCGTCTTCATGCCCGGCGCGTAGGTGGCGAACCGGTCGTTGCCGAAGTAGGACTGCTGCGCGCCGGTCGCGACGATCAGGCTGTCGAAGGGGGTGACGGTGTCCTGGTCGAGCAGGCGCGAGGTGACCGTCTTGGCGGTCAGGTCGATGTCGGTGACCTCGCCGAGCAGCACCTGCGCGTTCTTCTGCTTGCGCAGCACCAGCCGCGTGGCGGGCGCGATCTCGCCGACCGAGAGGATGCCGGTGGCGACCTGGTAGAGCAGCGGCTGGAACAGGTGGGTCGAGGTCTTCGAGATCAGCGTGATGTCGACGTCGGCGCGCTTGAGGTGCTTGGTGCCGAACAGGCCGCCGAAGCCCGAGCCGATCACCACCACCCGGTGCCGGCCGTTCTCGACAGTCTGAGTGCTCATCGTCCTGCTCCTCGATGGACCTGGGGGTCGTCCCCGGCGGGGGTTCCTGACAGCTAAACCGTAGCCGTCGAGTCGGGCACCGTCACGACGAGATGTCCGTTCCTGGCGTGTTGCGGTGCGATATCTCACTGCCGCCGGGCCGGGGCGGGGAGGATCGTCGCGACCGAACCGGCCGAGCGGGCGAGGTCGAGAGCCTACGATGGTAACTGTCGCTCAGGGAGGATTGCCATGGTCGCCGGTGACCGTGCGATCGGCCGGAAGCCCAGCGTGCGGGCCGATTCGGAGAACATCGCGCTGATCGAGGTACCGCACGGCCATCTGATCGATCGGGCGCTGGGATTGTTGCCGGAACGGCGCCAAGTGCTGGCCACCCCGCCGCGGGGCAGCGACACCGTCGCGGTGCGCGGCGATGCCGGGCTGCCCTACCTGGGCCGGGCGTTGCACTACATGCGCTGGGGCCCGGCCGAGATGATGGAGCGTTACCGCAGGTACGGACCCGTCTCGCTGAACACATCGCTCGGTGTCGACCGGGTGCTGGTCGCGGGACCGGACGCACTCGACGAAGTACTCGGGCACCGGCGCCGTGACTTCGGCCAGGGCTGGGACTACTTCATCGGCCCGTTCTTCCGGCGCGGCTTGCTGCTGCTGGAATTCGACGAGCACAAATTCCACCGCAAGATCATGCAGCAGGCGTTCACCAGGGACCGGCTGGAAGCGCACCTGGCGGCGCTGACGCCGGTGGCGCGGGAGTACATCGCACGCTGGGTGCCGGTAGGGCGCGACGCAGAACGCACGGTGCGGCTGTATCCGGCGATCAAGGAGCTGACCCTCGAGATCGCCGGCGAGACGTTCATGGCAATCGATGTCGGCCCGCGGCGCGGCCAGCTCATCGACGCGTTCGTCGACTGCACGCACGCGGGGCTGGCGATCATCCGGCATTCGGTGCCGGGCGGCAACTGGCGGGCCGGGCTGCGCGGCAGGAGAGTGCTCGAGGACTACTTCACCGCGATGCTGCCGGAGAAGCGCCGCGTCGAGACGGCGGACTTCTTCTCCGGGTTGTGCCACGCGCGCAGCGAGGACGGCGGCGTCTTCGGTGACGCCGACGTGGTGAACCACATGATCTTCCTGATCATGGCGGCGCACGACACCACGACGACGACCGCCACCGCCGTCGCGTACTACCTGGGCAAGCACCCGGAGTGGCAGCAGCGGGTGCGCGCCGAGGTGCTCGACATGGACGCGCGCCTCGGCGACGGGCCGCCCGCCATCGCGGACCTGGAGGCGCTGCACGATCTGGATCTGGTGGTCCGGGAAAGCCTACGGCTGATGCCGCCGGTTCCTGGACTGTCGCGCCGCGCCGTGCGTGACACCGAGATCGCAGGCCACTACATTCCGGCCGGCGCCCCGGTGGACCTCGCCTACCAGGTGAATCACTTGCTGCCCGAACTGTGGACCCACCCCGAACGCTTCGATCCGGAGCGATTCGGCGAACAGCGGCGCGAGGACAAGTCGCACCGCCTCGCGTGGATGCCGTTCGGAGCGGGCGCGCACAAGTGCATCGGGATGCACTTCGGCACGTTCGAGGTGAAGACGGTGACCGCCGCCCTGGTGCGTGCATACGAGTGGCGGATCCCCGAGAAATACCGCATGCCCTGGGGATTCACCACGATTCCCTTCCCCAGGGACGGTGCGCCGATGACGTTGCGCAGGCGCGCGGCCGCCTGAGCGGCCGGGCGGTCAGCGGCCCGCGAGCAGGATCTCCGCGAGCTTGGTGTCGGTCTCGGCGCCTTCGGTGTAGCCGCCCGCGCCACCCAGCGAACTCATGATGGCCAGGGTGTAGCGCTCGCCCGGTCCCGCGAAGCCGACCGAGTTGACCACCCAGCCGCCCTGTTCGGCCGACCAGCCGTTCTTCAGTCCGGGACGCATGCTCGCGCCCGCGCCCCACACGCCCCAGTGCTGGTTGGAGTCCACCGCGCGCATCCGGTCGACGAGGTAGTTGCGGTCGTCGGGGTGCATGCGGTTGAGGACGTTGTCCATCAGGCGGTCGAGGTCGGCGGCGGTGCACTTCTGGAACGACCAGTCCGGGAACAGCGCGGTATTGGTCGGCTGGGGAACCAGCGAAGTCATCCCGTTGGCGCGGAAGGCGTTGTTGAACGCCATCCGGTCGATGCCCGAGTACTTGGTCCAGAGCAGGTCGGCGGCGCCGTCGTTCGAGGTCGCGAGCATGCCCTCCATCAGACCGCGGTCCTCGGGAGTCAGGTTGATGGCGCCGACCCGCGCCCGGTTGAGCAGGTCCGCGGCGATCGCGAGCTTGATCGTGGAAGCGGTCCAGACCGCGTTCTCGGCGTTGGCGTTGGCGTAGACCCCGCCGGACACCCGGTCGCGCAGGACGTAGCCGGTGACACCGGGACGGTTGTTGAGGTAGGCGTCGGCCTTCGCGATGCGGCTGCTCAGATCGCAGTCGAAGCCGGGCAGGCAGCCCTGCGTGTGCGCGAGTGGCACCGCGCCCGCGGTCGGGAGCGCGGCGGGCAGGCTCGGAGCGATGATCGCCGCTGCGGCGAGGACACAGGCGGAAGCGGCCACGCGGGGAACGGTTCGGGTGGCGGGGGACGGATAACGCACGAGGGATGACGATCGCACATCGCGGGTCCGGACGCACGTCTTGAGCTCGGATCCAGGGTGTGCTAGCGCCCGTTCCGGCTGCTTGCGCCGCAGTGGAATTCGATCGTCACCGCCGGCCGGACACGTCAGCGGAAGGCGGCGCGCAGTTCCTCGACGGTGCGTCCGTTGAGCCGGTAGCAGTGCTCGAAGGCCTCGGTGTGCCGGTCCCTCGGCCAGGAATGCAGGACTACGGTGCGACCGTAGTGGCGCGAGTTGATCAGGTCCCAGCGGTCACCGATCCGGCGGACCGTGAATCCGCCTTTCGGAAGCAGGGGAATCACCATCGCATCCATAGAACGCGAACCAGCCTTTCGGTGCAGCTCTCTCGTTCCGCCCCGGTGCAAGCTCTCCTCCCCGGTGCAGCACTGTCGCACATCGCCGCGGCGGCGCCCGCGTGACACGTCGGAGTAATCCGTTCTGGTGTGGTCTATTTCACTGGACTCCGGATGGGGCGGTGCGATTGCACGTCGGTCGCTGGGCGTATAAACGTGCACGAAGTCCGAGGCCGGGCAGCCGGACACCACCGATCGAGAGGGCGCAGATGCCGCTGCACATCCACCGTGCCGAGCGCGCCGACGTCCTCGCCCGTGCGCTCGCCGGGGTGCTGGCGTCGCCGCAGGAAGACCCGTTCGCGGCCGAGGTGGTCGCGGTGCCGGCGAAAGGCGTGGAGCGCTGGCTGACGCAGACGCTCTCGGGAGTGCTCGGCGCGGGCGGAGCGGCCGACGGTGTGTGCGCCAACATCGCCTTCCCCTCGCCTTCCGCGCTGGTCGTGGAGGCGCTGGCCGCGGCGAGCGGGGTGGCGCAGGCGGAGGATCCGTGGGCGCAGGAGCGGGCGGTGTGGACGCTGCTGCGGGTGATCGACGCCTCGCTGTCCGAGCCCTGGTGCGCGGTGCCCGCCAGGCATCTCGGCGCAGGAGACGCCACGGGCGGCGAGCACCGCGCCGGACGGCGTTACGCGACCGCGGCCCAGGTCGCCGCGCTGTTCGACAGTTACGCCGCTCAGCGTCCAGCGCTGATCACCGAGTGGGCGGCGGGCCTCGACACCGATGGCGCGGGCGCTCCGGTACCCGACGACCTGCTCTGGCAGCCGATGCTCTGGCGCGGGCTGCGCGCCGAGATCGGGGCGCCGAGCCCGGCCGAGCGGCTCGACGCCGCCTGTGCCCGGTTGCGTGCGCGTCCGGATCTGGTCGCGCTGCCGCCGCGATTGTCGCTGTTCGGCGTGACCCGGTTGGCCGGCGACCAGTTGGCCGTGCTGTCGGCGCTGGCCGCCGGCCGCGACGTGCACCTGTGGCTCGTGCATCCGAGTCCGGTCCTCTGGTCGACCCTGAGCGAGCTGCCCCCTGCCCGCACGCGCGCCGAGGACCGCAGCGCCACGGCGGTCACCCATCCGCTGCTGGCGGGACTGGGGCGCGACGTCCGGGAGTTGCAGCAGCGGTTGGCCGCGTCCGCCGTCACCGGAACCGACACCTATCATCCGATCAGCGAACTCGATGACGTTGTGGCACAGCATGATTCGTCCATGACATTGCTGCGTGCACTACAACGGGGTATCCGGGACGACCAGTGGCCACCGGCGGCGGGGCAGGTCGGCGCCGACGGCACCGTACAGGTGCACGCTTGTCACGGCCCCGCACGGCAGGTGGAGGTCCTGCGGGAAAGCCTGCTCGGGCTGTTCGCGGCCGACGAGACGCTGGAGCCGCGTGACGTGCTGATCATGTGCCCGGAGGTGGAGGCGTACGCGCCGCTGGTGCGCGCGGCATTCGGGCAGCGCGCGCCGGGATCGCCGGAGACGCAGAGCGATTCGGAGCATCCGGCGCACCGCTTGCGGGTGCGCCTGGCCGACCGGGGACGCGGGGTGACCAATCCGCTGCTCGCGGTCATCGCAGTGCTGCTCGAGCTGGCCGACGGCCGCGTGACGGTGACCCAGGTGCTCGATCTCGCCGCCGCCGAGACGGTCAGGCGCCGTTGCGGGTTCGATGACGACGACATCGAGCGATTGCGCGAGTGGGCGGCCGAGTCCGGGGCGAGGTGGGGCATCGGGCAGCGTCAGCGCCAAGCGTTCGGGCTCGCCGATTTCGCGCAGAACACGCTGAACAGCGCGGTGGACCGGATCCTGCTCGGGGTCACCGCTGGCGAGACCTCCGACGATTGGCTCGATCTCGCGCTGCCCTTGGACGACGTGGACAGCAACGACGTCGATCTGGCCGGACGCTTCGCGGAGTTCGTCGACCGGCTCGCGGTGTGCCTGCGCGACCTGCGCGGCCCCCGTCCCGCGCACGAATGGGCGGCCGCGCTCGGCCGCGCGCTGGATCTGCTGACCGACGTGCCGGACGCGCAGGCCTGGGTGCGTACCGAGGCCAGGCAGGAACTCGCCGCCGCCACCGACCACGCGGGCGAGGTGTCGTTGCGGCTGGCCGACGTCGGTGTGCTGCTGCGTTCGCGGCTGGCGGCGCGCCCCACGCGGGCCAACTTCCGCACCGGCGAACTGACCGTCTGCACGATGGTGCCCATGCGGTCGGTGCCGCACCGGGTGGTGGCGCTGCTCGGCCTGGACGACGAGATGTTCCCGCGCGCGAGCGCCGCGGACGGAGACGACGTGCTGGCCCGCGAACCCTTGTTGGGCGAACGCGATCCGCGCAGCGAGGACCGGCAGCTGCTGCTGGACGCCGTGCTCGCGGCGCGGGACACGCTGCTGGTGTTCCACACCGGCGCCGACCCGGTCAGCGGGGCGCACCGGCCGCCCGCCGTTCCGGTCGCCGAACTGCTGGACGCGCTGCGGGCCCACGTCGGCGCCGCGGCGATGCGCTCGGTGGTGACGCGGCATCCGCTGCAATCCTTCGATCGCCGGAATTTCCGGGCCGAGCAGCCGTTCAGTTTCGACACGGTGGCCCTGGCCGGCGCGCACGCGGCTGATGGACCCGCGCTGCCGCGTCCGGGGTTCTTGGCCGCGCCGCTGCCCGCCGCGCAAACGGCGGATGTCGCGCTGGCCGATCTGATCTCGTTCGTGGAGCACCCGGTGCGCGCTTTCCTGTGGCAGCGGCTCGGTCTGCGGGTTCCCGAGCACGACGAGGACATCGCCGACCGGCTGCCCATCGAGCTGGACGGCCTGGCCAAGTGGGAGCTGGGCGAACGCCTGCTCGCGGCCCGCCTGACCGGCGCGGATCCGGCCGGGCTGCGGGCGGCGGAGTGGCGGCGCGGCACGCTGCCGCCGTTCGGATTCGGCGCCGCCGTGCTCGACGAGGTGGAGCACACCGTGGACCGGTTGGTGCGCGCCGCGCAAGCGGACTACGCGGGCCCGGCGCGCGCGGTGGACATCGCGGTCGACCTGGGCAACGGGCGGCGGCTCACCGGCACCGTGCCCGAGGTGCGCGGCGACACCCTGGTCCGCACCACCTTCTCCCGGCTGGCCCCCAAACACCGGATCGGAGCGTGGGTTTCGCTGCTGGCGCTGACCGTCACCGAGGACCGTTCCTGGCGGGCGGTGAGCACCGGCCGCGGCCAATTCGGCCGTCCGACCTGGCGCTGCGAGCTCACCGCACCCGACGCGCCCGCGGCCGGGGAGATCCTGCGCAGGCTCGTCGCGCTGCGCGACGAGGGCCTGACCGAACCGCTGCCCGTCGCGCCCGCCGCCACCGCGGTATACGCCGAACGGCGTTTCCGCGGCGCGAGCACCGACGACGCGATCGCGGCGGCGGAGCGCGAATTCAACGGCGGTCCCAATGGTCCGGGGCCCTTCGGCGATCACACCGACCGCCACCTTCGCTACGTCTGGGGCCCGGCGCCCCGGCTCGAGGACCTCATGGCCGCGCCCGCCGCGGCGGGCGAACCCGGCGAGAGCACCCGCTTCGGCGCGCTGGCCCGGCGGATGTGGGCCCCGTTGCTGGCCGCGGAAAGCCAGGGCCAGCCGTGACCGATCGCGAACCGACGCGGCACGTGACACCGGAATACGCCGCCGCGGCGCGTGTCGGTCACCGGTGGGCGGCCGGGGGCGCGGCAGAATATCAGCCCGGACAGTCGTTTCGGGTCCGTGTGGCGTGGCCGGTCACCAGGACGAGCGCGACGTCCGCCGAGTGTGTGACCATCGGCCGCGCAAGAGGGAGGCGCGCATGACCGTGCAGGAAACCTCCTTCCCGGCAAACGCTTTCGATGCGGCCGCGTTCGAACCGTACGGACCGCTGCCAACCGGCACGACCGTGCTGGAGGCCAGCGCGGGCACCGGCAAGACCCACGCCATCGTCGGTCTCGCCGTGCGCTATGTCGCCGAGGCGGGTGTCGAGGTGTCCCAGCTGCTGCTGGTGACCTTCAGCCGCGCGGCGACCCAGGAGCTGCGGGAACGCACCCGCGACCGATTCGTCGCCGTCGCCGCGGGATTGACCGACCCGGTCGCGGCCAGGGCGCACGCCGACGAACTGGTCCGGCACCTCGCGCAGGCCGGCGAAGACGAGGTGCGGTCGCGGCGGCGACGGTTGCTGACCGCCCTGTCGGATTTCGACGCGGGCACCATCGCCACCACGCACAGCTTCTGCCAGCGCATGCTCGACGAACTCGGCCTCGCGGGTGAACACGACCCGGGCACCAGGCTGGTGGAGACCGTCGACGATCTCGTCGGCACCGTCGTCGACGATCTGTATCTCAACCGCTACGCGCGCGGGCAACCGCCGTTCTCGGTGAAGGAGGCCCGCACGCTCGCGCTGGCCGCCGTGCGGGACCGGCATGCGGCGCTCCAGCCCGACGGCGAGACCGGCGAGCGGGTGGCGTTCGCCCGCGCCGTACGCGCGGAGACCGAGCGCCGCAAGCGGCTGACCGGGCTGCGCGACTTCGACGACCTGCTGGTACTGCTGTACGACGTGCTCGCCGACCCGGAGCACGGCCCGCGCGCGTGCCGTCGCATCCGGGCGCGCTACCGCGTCGCCCTGGTCGACGAATTCCAGGACACCGACCCGCTG
This sequence comes from Nocardia sp. NPDC051911, assembly GCF_040681035.1. Classification (NCBI taxonomy): domain Bacteria; kingdom Bacillati; phylum Actinomycetota; class Actinomycetes; order Mycobacteriales; family Nocardiaceae; genus Nocardia; species Nocardia sp. NPDC051911. Next base: position 59,610 of record NZ_JBFAXY010000014.1, on the reverse strand, counting down.
CAATGGGACATCTTGCGCAGATCGTTCCACGGGCATGCCACGTTGGTGCTGGTCGGTGATCCCAAACAGGCGATCTACGCCTTCCGCGGCGCGGAGGTGCTCAGCTACCTGGACGCGGTGGCGCACGCCGACGTCCGCAAAGAACTCACCACGAACTGGCGCAGCGACGCCGGACTGCTCGCCGCGCTGGATCACCTGCACGGCGCGGCGGCCCTGGGGCACGAGGAGATCCGCGTCTATCCGGTCGCCCCGACCAGACCATGGTCCCGGTTGTCCGGACCTTCCGAACTCACCACGCCGCTGCGGGTCCGGTGCCTACCGCGCACCGGCGCGGGACCGCTGAACAAATCCGGCTTCCCGGCCGTCGGGCGCATGCGGGCCAAGGTCGCCGACGATCTCGCCGCCGATATCGTGCGCCTGCTCGAATCCGGTGTACAGCTGGATGGGAAAGCGGAAACGATACTGTCCGAAGCCGATTCGATCGCGGCGGTCGACACGGCGCGCAGGCCGATCGGGCCGGGCGACATCGCGGTACTGGTGCGGACCCGCTCGCAGATCGATGTGGTGCGTGCGGCGCTGGACCGCGTCGGCGTCGCCTCCGTGCTCGCGGGCGGTATCAGCGTCTTCGCGACCGACAGCGCCACCGACTGGCTGTGGGTGCTGCGGGCGCTGGAACAGCCGCATCGCGGCGACCGGGTGCGGCTGGCCGCGTGCACACCGCTGTTCGGTGTGACCGCGGCCGAGATCGACAGCGAGGGAGCCGATCTGGTCGGCCGGGTGAGCGCTCAGCTGCGTGAGGCGGCGCGGCTGTTCACCCGCGCGGGATTCGCGGCTGTGTTCGAGAAGATCGCCGCCGAAACCCGCCTGGCGCCGCGGCTGCTCGCGGTGGAGAACGGGGAGCGGCAGCTCACCGACCTGCGGCACCTCGCGCAATTGCTCGACCAAGTCGCGCTCACCGAGGGACTGGGGCTGACCGCGCTGACCCGGTGGCTGGCCGACCGCGTGCGCGATCCCGCTTCCGGCGCCGTCGCCGACCGCAGCCGCAGGCTCGACCGGGACGCCGCCGCCGTCCAGATCGCCACCGTGCACGCGAGCAAGGGACTCGAATTCCCGGTGGTGTACCTGCCGTTCGCCTGGGACAGCGCGAAGAATCCCTATCCGGCGACGTTGCTGTTCCACGCCGACGACGGTGCGCGCGTGCTGGATGTCGGCGGCGCGGACGCTCCCGGATACGCCGAACGCAAGGCGCGCAGCGAAGCCGAGGAGGCGGGCGAGGAACTCCGGCTGCTGTACGTCGCGCTCACCCGCGCCATGTGCCAGATCGTCGCCTGGTGGGCGCCCGCGATCACCACCGCGGCGTCGCCGTTGCACCGCATGGTCTTCGGCCGCGCCGATCGTGGCGCGGCCGTCGCCGCCCGAGCCGCGGTACCCGCGGACACCGTTGCCGCGCAAATGCTTACGACGTGGGCGCAGGACGCGGGCGCGGCGATCTCGGTGACGGCGGTGGCCGGGACCGACGGCGTCGCGATCCGGCGAGCGCGCACCGGGCCCGCGCCCGGCGCACTGGCCGCGGCCCGCTTCGACCGGGCGCTGGACCAGCAGTGGCGGCGCACCTCGTACTCGGCGCTGACCGCCTCCGCGCACGGCCCGGCGGCGCCCGAACCCGACAGCGAACCGGAGGGCGCGCCGGGGCCGGGCGACGAGCCCGCGGGCGCCTCCCTCATCGGCGCGGCGGAGCCGGAACCGTCGGGCGCGGCGTCGCTGATGAACGCGCTGCCCTACGGCGCGGAGTTCGGCACCTTGGTGCACGGCGTCCTGGAGCGGATCGACACCGGTGGTCCGGATCTGGCGGCCGAGGTGCGCGATCGGTGCCGCGAGGCGGTGGGCGAACTGATGGCCGAAGTGGATACCGAAGTGCTCGCGACGGCGCTGCTGGCCGTGCTGCGTACTCCGCTCGAGGGCGGCTGCCTGGCCGGCATCGCCCCTGGCGACCGTCTCAGCGAACTCGAGTTCGAATTGCCACTGGCGGGCGGGGACCGCGTCGGCGCCACCGCGGCGACCCTGCGGCGCGTCGCCGAGTTGCTGCGTGAGCACCTTTCGGTCGACGACGACTTGTTCCCCTACGCCGAACAGCTGGCGGCGCTCGAAGACATACCGCTGCGCGGTTACCTGACCGGCAGCATCGACGCCGTGCTCCGCGTCGCGGGCGACGCGCACCCTCGATTCGTCGTCGTCGACTACAAGACCAACCGGCTCGGCACGGGTGATCTCACCGTCGCGCACTACACCCGCGACCGCATGGCCGCGGAGATGCTGCGTTCCCACTATCCGCTGCAAGCGCTGCTGTACTCGGTCGCGTTGCATCGATATCTGCGCTGGCGGTTGCCCGGCTACGACCCGGCCCGGCATCTCGGCGGAGTCCGATACCTGTTCGTGCGCGGCATGATCGGACCGGAGACGCCTGCGGGCTGTGGCGTCTTCGACTGGCATCCGCCCGCCGATCTGGTCGTGGCGCTGTCGGCGCTGCTGGCAGGGGAGGCGGGGCGGTGACCTCGATCCAGGTGGCGCAGCGCGGAACCGGGCTGCTGCGCACGTTCAACGAGGCCGGTGTGCTCTCGGCCGCCGACGTGCACGTGGCGCTGCGGTTGGGCCGGCTGGGCCGGGAATCGTCGGAGCCGGTGCTGTTCGCCGCGGCGCTGGCCGTGCGGGCGGTGCGCTCCGGCTCGGTGTGCCTGGAACTGCACCGGATGCGGGAGATCGGCGTCGACGCCGACGAGAACTGGGACGCGGGCATCGATCCGGCGACGCTGCCGTGGCCGGACATCCCGGCCGTGGTCGCCGCGCTGCGGGTGAGTCCGCTGGTGCGCGGTGGACCGGCGGGTCCGTTGCGGCCGCTGCGACTTGTCGAATCCCAGGGGCCGGGCGATTCCGGTCCGCTGCTCTATCTCGATCGGTACTACCGGCAGGAGCAGACGATCCGGCGGGTGCTCACCGAGCGTTCCGCACACCATCCGGTGGTCGCTCCCGGCATCGTGCGCCGCGAACTGGACCGGTTGTTCGACGCGTCGGCGGGCACGGCGCCGGATCGCCAGCGACTGGCCGCCGCGCTCGCCGCGACACATTGGACCACCGTGGTCGCGGGCGGGCCCGGCACCGGCAAGACCCACACCATCGCGCGGATCATCGCCTTGCTGTCCGCGCACCGCGAGACCGAGCCGAAGTTGCCCGCGCTGCGCATCGCGCTGGCCGCTCCCACCGGGAAAGCGGCGGCTCGCCTCCAGGAAGCCGTTCGCGAGCAAGCGATTTCGCTCGGATTGCCCGAACTCACCGCCGCCACCTTGCACCGGCTGCTCGGCTGGCAGCGCGGCCGCGGTACCCGGTTCAAGTACCACGAATTCAACCGGCTGCCCTACGACGTGATCGTGGTCGACGAGACCTCGATGGTCTCCTTGACCATGATGAGCAGGCTGCTGGCCGCGCTGCGCCCGGACACCCGCCTGGTCCTGGTGGGCGACCCCGACCAGCTCGCCTCGGTCGACGCGGGCGCGGTGCTCGCCGACCTGGTCGCCGGACCCGTCGCGGCCACCCCGAGTCCCGTGCTCGACGAGATCCTCGGGCCGGAGGCGACCGGCGAGCACGCCGAGGCCCTGACCGCGCTGGAGCGCACCCGCCTGCGCGGCGGCATCGTCCGGCTGACCCGGGGCCGCAGGTTCGGCGGACGGATCGCCGACCTGGCCGTCGCGGTGCGGGCGGGGGACGCGGACGCCGCGCTCGAGCTGTTGCGCGCGGGCGGCGACGAGTTGTCGCTCAGCGCGCCCGACGAGCTGACCGCGGTCCGCGCCGACGTGGTGCGGGCCGCGACGACGGTCACCGCCGCCGCCCTGGACGGCGACGCGACGGGCGCGCTGCACGCGCTGGAAACGCATCGCCTGCTGTGCGCGCACCGGCAGGGGCCGTTCGGCGTGGAGCGCTGGGACCGGATGGGCGCGGAGTGGGCCGCCGCCGCGGGGGCGGGCCCTGATTCGCAGCAGGCGCCGTGGTATCCCGGACAACCGCTGCTGGTCACCGCGAACGATCACGAGGCGCGGATCTACAACGGCGACACCGGCGTCGTCGTGCGGATGCCCGACGGCTCGCTGCGCGCGGCGCTGCAACGCGGCAGCGAACCGTACCTGGTGCATCCCACGCAGTTCCCCGCGGTCGTCACCGTCTTCGCCATGACCATCCACCGCAGCCAGGGCAGCCAGTACGACACCGTCTCCGTCGTCCTGCCCGAGCCCGAATCCACGTTGCTGACCAGGGAATTGCTGTACACCGCGATCACCAGGGCACGCCGCCACGTCCGGATCATCGGTACCGAGGAGTCCATCCGCGCTGGCATCGCGCGGCGGGTGCTGCGCGCCAGCGGGCTGTCGCGCCGGGAAGGGCCCCGATGACGGGATCTCACATTCGCGGCGCCCGCGGCGTCTACCTGGTGTGAGCCTGCCCCCGTTCGAGGAAATAGTGGCCGAATACGGCCCGATGGTGTTGCGCGTCTGCCGGGCGGTGCTCGGCCCGTCCGACGCGGCCGACGCCTGGTCGGAAACGTTTCTCTCCGCGTTGCGGGCGTTTCCCGGCCTTTCCCCGGACACGAACATCGAGGCATGGCTGGTCACCATCGCGCATCGCCGCGCGATCGACGTCGGCCGGGCGCTGACGCGCGCTCCCGTCCCGGCAGAGACGTTGCCGGAACGTCCCGCCACCGCCCCCGGACCCGCCGACTACGACCCCGACCTGTGGGCCGCCCTGCGGGCGCTGCCGACCAAGCAGCGCCAAGCGGTCGCCTACCACTATCTGGCCGGGCTTCCCCACGCGGAGATCGCCGAATTGCTCGGCAATTCTCCGGACGCCGCACGCCGCGCCGCCGCGGACGGCCTGAAGACCCTGCGCAAGCTCTACCCGAAGGACGAATCATGATGGCCACCCTCGATCACGGTGACGGGTTGTCGCGCGCGCTGACCCCGGACGCCGACCTGCTCGCCACGCTGCACGCGCGACTGACCGCCGAGGCCGACGCCGCGGGACTGCTCGATGTCGCCTACCGCCTGCTGGAGACCCCGGTGGGGACGTTGCTGCTGGCCGCGACGCCCGCCGGACTGGTCCGCGTCGCCTACCCGACCGAAGACCACGACGCGGTACTCGCCACACTGGCCGCGCGGATCAGTCCGCGGATCCTCGCCGCGCCCGCCCGCTTGGACGTGGCGGCCCGGCAGATCGAGGAATACTTCGCGGGCCACCGGACGCATTTCGACCTGCCGCTGGATCTGCGGCTGGCCGCCGGGTTCCGCCGCCAGGTGATCGAGCACCTGCCCGCCATCGGCTACGGACAGCGCGCGAGTTACGGCGCGGTGGCGGCGGCCGTCGGGAACCCGCGCGCGGTGCGCGCCGTCGGCTCCGCCTGCGCGCGCAACCCGCTGCCGGTGGTGATCCCGTGCCACCGGGTGGTACGCGGGGACGGGTCCATCGGACAGTACGTCGGCGGCGTCGTCGCCAAGCACGCGCTGTTGGATCTGGAGGCGGCGGCATGAGCGAGCCGAGCACCGGAACCGTTGGGGCCGGTCACCGCGCGGAGCATCGTGCCGGGCCCGCTCCCGTCCCGGGGCGGGCCGAAGCCGCCGCCCTGGCGGATCGCGTCGACGCCCAGCCCTGGCGGACGCTGCTCGCGGAAGTCGACGCGCACGGCTGCGCGGCGACCGGGCCGATCCTCACTCCGCAGGAGTGCGCCGAATTCACCGCCATGTGGGACGACCTGACCCGGTTCCGATCCACCGTCGACATGGCGCGCTATCGATTCGGCGAAGGCACCTACCGATACTTCGCGCATCCGGTGCCCGAGCCGATCATGCGCCTGCGGACGGCCTTCTATCGAAAACTGTTGCCGCTCGCCCGATCCTGGGCCGACCGTCTCGGCGACCCAGCGCCGTGGCCGGAGGAGTTCGGCGATTGGCTCGACGCCTGCCATGCCGCAGGGCAGAAAAAGCCGACCCCGATCCTGCTGCGCTACCACGCCGGTGACTGGAACGCCTTGCATCGCGACCTGTACGGCGAGCTGGTCTTCCCGCTACAGGTCGTCATCGGATTGGACCGATCCGGGATCGACTACACCGGCGGGGAATTCCTGCTCGTGGAGCAACGCCCGCGCGCTCAGTCGAAAGCGACCGTGTCGGTGCTCGAACAGGGGCACGCGTTGGTTTTCACCACCCGCGATCGGCCGACGCCATCCAGTCGCGGCTGGTCCCGCGCCCCGATCCGCCACGGTGTCAGCCGCGTGCGCAGCGGTGTGCGGCACACTCTCGGTCTCGTGCTGCACGACGCGGAATAGCCATCGTGTACACCTTGCTCGACGGCGACGGCCGACCGTATCGGAGCATCGTCCCCGGGCGATACGGCGGCCACCGTCGCAGCCGCATCTACGGCCGTCTGGACTGCCCTTCGGCGCTCCGTGCGCTCGCCAAGGGCGCCTACCGCACGCATCGCGTCTTCTTCGCGACCGAATCCGACGCGATCTCCGCTGGCTACCGGCCTTGTGCGGTCTGCGTGCCCGGGCGGTACGCCGCGTGGAAGAAAACGCGCTGATCGCGGATCGCGCCAGAGCCCGCAGCGCCGAATCGAACAGGGGCCGGCTGCTGTGCGGGTCCTGCCGCCGGCAACCCCAGGATCTGGTGCCGCTGGGGCGGAGTAGCTACGCCTGTTCCGGTGCGCCGGTACGCGCGGGCTCGTCGCGGACCCACGCGTCGGTCTGGGTGAGCCAGAACAGATAGGCCAGGGCGGGCAGGACCGTGACGGCAGCGACGGCGACGACGGCGAGCAGCCCCACCAGGGTTGCTCGTGCACCGGCGGCATCCGCGATGAGCATCTGATCGACGAGGATCCATGGCGTCTGCGCGACGGCCCACCCGATGACGATCGCGGCGACGGCTACCGTCGCGGGAACGCGCGCCCACCCGAATCGGCGGCGGTACACCAAGGTCAGGGTGAGCACCCCCGCGGCCGCCGAGACCGCGATGAGCGGAAGGGCGCGCCCCAGGAGTCCGGCGCCGAGGGTAGGTGCGTCGTGACGGATCGGCGCGATCGCCGCGATCGCGACCGCCCCGGTCACGCCACCGACGATCAGTGTGCGCAGGCGCAGGTATCCGGCGAGGGCGTCGTCGCCCGAGCGCGCGGCGTCGGCGGTGAGGAAGACGCCGGCCAGGAATGCGGACGTCCCGACCGCCAGAACACCGCCGAGAATCGAGGTCGGATTCAGCCACGACCGCAACCGGTCGCCGTACCCGTCGACGGGCACCCGGCCGGAGGCGATCGCGCCGACCGCGGTGCCGAAGAAGAACGGCGTGATGAGCGACGCGCCCGCGAACAAGGCGCCGAACAAGCGCGCCTGGCGCAGCGTCGCGGAGTACTTGCGGAACGCGAAATTCGCCCCGCGCAGCACTATTCCGAGCAGCGCCAGGCTCATCGGGATGAACAGGGTGGTCATGACGGCGGCGAACACCGCAGGGTAGGCGGTCCAGAGAAACACCAGAATATAGATCAGCCACACGTGGTTGGCTTCCCAGACCGGTCCGATGCTGTGGTCGATGAGCACTCGCAAGCGGCTGCCGCGCCGGGGTCCGCCCGCGGTCAGGTCCCAGAATCCGGAGCCGAAATCCGCGCCGCCGAACAGCGCGTAGAGCACCACCCCGGTGAACATCGCGGTCGCGACGACGTCCGAGAGATCCATCGGTCACGGCTTTCCGACGCTGCGGGCGCGCTGCGCCTGGTCGACCGGCGACGCGCCCGGTCCGTAGGGGGCGGTGATGGTCGCGGTGCCGGTGCGCCAGCGCCGCGCCATGGAACGCAGGACGACGATCGCGCCCACCGTCATCCCGGCATACACCAGCAACACGCTGACATAGGTCCACCACAAGCCGGTGCTCGTGCTGGCGGCGTCGGTGGTGCGAAGGACCCGCCAGACCGTCCACGGCTGACGGCCCACTTCGGTCGCGATCCAGCCGCATTCCAGCGCCAGGATCGCCAACGGTCCGGCGGCCACCGCCGCTCCCAGGAACCAACGTTCGGCCAACGGGTCGTGGCGCCGCCAGCGCAGCAGCCAGAACACGATCACCATGAGCGCGAGCAGGGTGCCGATGGCGACCATGGTCTGAAAGGCGAGGTGGGTGACGTTGACCGGCGGCCGATCCGCCACCGGCACCGAGTCCAATCCGGGTACCGGGGCGGTCAGCGAGTTGCGGGCGATGACGGAACCCAGCCGGGGGATCTCGAGCGCTCCCCGCACCTCTCCATCGACGAGAACGCCGCCCAATCGCAGCGGGGCGGGCCCTTCGGTGGTGGCGGCCAGTTCGAACGCGGCCAGCTTCGACGGTTGCGTATCGTGCACCCGCATCCCCAGCACGTGCCCTAGGAGTGGTTGGGCGAGCGCGGCGACGGTCGCGAAGACGAACGGGACCGTGAACCCGAGCCGGTGATGAGGGTCGCGACGTCCACGCAGCAGACCGGCGGCGTAGACGCCGGACACGAGGAATCCGACGACCATGAAGGCTCCGACCCACATGTGCGCGAACTGCAGGTACACCCCGCCGTTGAACATCGCACGCCACGGATTCACCTCGGTCACCTCACCGTCGGCGAGCCGGAATCCGGTCGGGTTGTTCATCCACGCGTTGACGCTGACCACACAGAAGGTGCCGACCACCCCGGCGGCCCCCATCGGCACGAGCATGGCAAGGTGGCGGCGCGGCGGCATGCGTCCCCATCCGTAGAGGTAGATGCCCAGGAAGATCGCTTCGATGAAGAACGAAAGCCCTTCGAAGGCGAACGGCAAGCCCAGCACATCGCCGAAGCGGCCCATCAGCCCCGGCCACAAGAGCCCCATTTCGAAACTGAGCACCGTTCCGGAGACCGCGCCGATGGCGAACAAGATCGCCGATACCGTCGCCCACCGCTTCGCCAAGCCCAGTGCCACGGGGTCGTCGTGAACGATGCCACGGCGATGCACGACGTAGATCATGGCGGGAAAGGCGACGCCGAAACAGGCCAGCACGATGTGCCAGCCCAGTGAGAACGCCATCTGCTGGCGTGCGGGCAGCAGGCCGGGCGGCCCTTCGCCCGACGCCTGGTAGAGCGCGACGAGCGTGCTCGACACGATGCGGGCCCCTTTCCCTCGGTCTCGATAGCCGCATGCCTGCGCCACGCGCGCTCGGCTCTCAGCCGGGGTATCCCCTTCGCGCTGTATCAAGCCGGTGAAGGCGTGGCCGGCCGATGACCGCGTGCGCTGCCCCTCGGGCTGACGCAGAGGGGAAGAGGCAGGGGTTGGGACTTGCGCGGATATCACAGGAGTGATAGAAGAAATCTGTGTTGACCGACAGAGATAATGCTCTCTGTCATCGAGAGATAAGACTGAGTGGAGGTGACGGCCATGCTGGTCCCGGCGCGCGATCCACCCGGGCAGGAACGTTGCGCTATCACCCCATTCCAGGGGTGCACGAGATCGTGAAAGCGAGGTGATTGCTGTATCTCGAGAAAACGACGATTGTCGATCTCTCGTTCTCGACTCTTCCTCACGGGTGGGCTCGGCGGGCTCCGAGCCCACCTCGCCCCCGAAACCGGAATTCACCTCGGAGGAGTGACGAATGACCACGATCCCGCTCTACGGTGACGGCGACTTGGCCGACCAGCAGACCCCCGTGCACGCCGACGACCGTGATATCGGACTGGACATCGGCGGGTTGCACCCGCTGACCGAGCGCATCCGTGCCGCGTTCGACACCGCCGATATCAGCGACCGCATCGATCAGGCCTGGACCACACCTACCGCCGATGACGACTACGATTGCCTCGCCTACTGACAGCAACGTCCATCCCGACCCGCACACCGGCGCCGCGGAATTGCCGCGCTGGCAGCACGGATGTGTGGCCTGGTTCAACAAGGAAAAAGGTTTCGGGTTCCTGACCCCGGACAATGGCGGTGAGGCGGTGTTCGTCCGATACACCGCCATCTGCGCCCCCGGCTACAAGACACTCACCGCTGGGCAACCGGTCGTGTTCACGGCCGCCGACACCGATCGCGGACCCGAAGCCACCCAGGTGCTGACCTACACCCGCACCCACACCACCCCCGCGCCGCACGACCTGCCGCGACCGCATCGATCCAGCCGCCGATGCCGATTGCGGCTGCGGCTGGGGCGATAGCCACAAACCTTGTGGCTGCAACGGGCCCGCCCGCACCGAAGATTTCGACGGTGCGGGCGGGCGGCCCGTGTAACCGGATCGGTGCGACACCGCTTCGTCAGCCCAGCAGCGCCGGGGGTTCGCCCTCGGCGATCTGCTGAGCGGTGGCATATGCGAGGTGCAGGAAATCGGCGCCTGCCAAGGCGGCCGCGGCGTCGGTCAGCACGCGCGTCATCCGCGGCGCGAAAACGTGTCCGATGGTCAAACCGGTGATCGCCCATACGTCGAAACAGAACGGGCAGCTGAGCAACTTGCCGATGCTGTGCCGGATACCGTGGGTCGCCTTCGGCTCCTCGGCCACCTCTCCGGGCCCACCGTCAGCTGCGGCCGGTCGCGTGAACGCTGCGCGTACCGGAGCCGTCACCGCGGCCTTCGTCCCCAAGCGGGACAGCTTGTGCGTGGCGAACGCGGTGACCACCAGATCACGGATGGTCATATCGCGCGGAAGCTTGCGACCTGTCGCGTTTCCGAGCAGTGCGACCGCCGCCACTACAGTCGCGTACGCAACCATCGTCGCGGCATAGCCACCCACGTGACGAGAGTTGTCGGTCACCGCGGGAATCCCGCGGGCATATCGTGAACGATCAGAAGCGCGCGTCGCATCACAGCCTCCTCTTGGCACCCTGATGAATCTCTTCCGGCCTACCCTGGCCGCGTCCCGGCAAACCGCCGGTCGGAGTCGGGGGAGGGGTCTGCGGTCCCTCCCCCGATCAGGAGAAGAGTGACGTGACTACGAGAGGTTGTTCCTGCGGCGAGCTGTCATCCCTGCGTGCCACATGGTGTGGCGGTGCGCGTGGAGCAGATGCTCGCTGGTGCTCGCAAGCGCCTGGTACAGGGGGCGACCGCCTCGCCGCGGAACCGGTTTCTCAGTGGAATGCTGGCATCACCTCCTTCTTCCGAATTCCGTCACTGTGCGGTGGCGGTTGTGCGGAGGACCGCGTTCGGTGGCAGGCCCCGCTTCGGGGTGCCACCCGTGCGTCCCGAGCGTGTCCCGGCCGGGACGGGGGCTCGAGGCGCGCCGCGGTCCCGGCGCCGGGATGGACGGGTGCGCCCGCCCGCGTAACCGGGCCCCTGCCTCGCACAGGATCGCGTCCACCTCGGCGAACAATCGTTCGAGGTCGGGATCCAGCAGCCAGGCGTCGCACTCGTCGAGTGACCGCGGACGTACAGCCGAATCGGGCATGACGACGTCTCCCGTCCCGGGTTCAGGCGTCGATCGCCTTGTGCCCGTTGCCCCGAGCGACCTCGATCTTGCGCGGCTCGGGCCGGTCTGCCAGCGGGATCGTCAGACGGAGCACGCCATCGGCGTAGTCGGCGCGGACCTGGTCGACGTCGAGGTCGTCGCCGAGGAGCAGTTGGCGGCTGAACTCGCCGCGAGGCCGCTCGGTGGCCACCATCTCGCGACCGGCGTCGAGTTCCGGCCTGCGCGCGCGAACGGTCACGACGTCGCGCTCGACATTCAGGTCGAGAGAATCCCGATCGATGCCGGGCGCGTCGATCTCGACGACGAACTGGTCGCCCTCACGCCAGGCGTCCATGGGCAGGACCGCCGGGTGGGCCGCTGTGCCGAACACCTGCTGCGTCCAACGTTCCAAATCGCGGAACGGGTCAGTGCGCATCAGCATGGTCGTCACCTCCAACTCACTCTATTCTGCATAGAACGAATCAGATAAGTTGTGTCATTGGACACAGATTTCTTATAGCACTGATTTGAGTGTCGCGCAAGTACCCAGTCGAGAAACCCGGCAGATAGCCAGTTCCCGCCGGTTGCCGCACATCCGCAGGCGCGGCTCTGCGCCATTCCCGTCGGCGTGTCCGGCGTGTGGGACCCGGAGCCGAAGCCGCCACCGTCCACCCCATGTCGGCCGAACGCGTGGCTGGCGCAACGCAGGATGTGATGCGGCGCTGCGACGGTCCTGCCTTGCGGACCTGGGGCCGACGGCCCGCGAGGAATGTGTCGCCCTCGCCCCGCCGGTCCGAGTCGATGTAACGCCCTGATGCGGATCAGCTCGCGGCTCGGTCCGGGAAGCGGAGTACGAGACCCGCGTCCCAGGCGCGGTCGATGATGTCGGCGATATCAATGTCGCGTATGCCGCCGAACGCGGGGCCGGCGAACAGTTCGTCGATGTAGCGCAGGATGTGCTCGGCCACCGTGGATTCGACCCGGCCGATCCCTCCGGCGAGTCGGGATGTGAGGTCGCGAGCGCGCATCCTGATGGTGAGGTCATCGGCGTGGACCTCGTCGGTCCGGAGGAAGAGTCCGCAGGGTTCGCGGGGAATCAACGCGAGCCGGATCAGTACGCGGGCCGCGCCGATGTATCGCAGCGTTCGACCGGGCAGGCGGACGCGCAGACGCAGCAGGATCGGCACCGCGATCGTCATATCCCAGGGTCCGCAATCGCATCGCACGGCGTGTACGGGTCCGGCTTCGGCGATCGCGGTGGCGCGCACGAGTCCGTCCAAAGCTACCGGCACCGGCCCGATCTCGATGCGCTCACCCACGATCCGCGCGACGACGTCGGCGATTCGTTCCGGAGTTGCCGCGGCACGTAACACCCTGTCGGCGAAGTCCCTGCGCGACAGAACGTTTGCCGGCGCGCTGCCAGGTGCCGTGTCGTGATGTTCGGCCATGTCGCTACCTCCGTCGTGCGCGGTGACCGGAAGACGGGTGGATACACCGCAGGTACGTGGCATCTACCCCGTCGGCGCGATCTCAATCGAGCGAGCCGCCGCACCGGCTCCGGCGGCTGACCAGCCGGTGCCCGATCGTTTGGGCATGTGCGAAGGGGGTACGGCCCGAACACATTTGCTCGCTCCGCCGACACACAGGTAGGCAAGTGGCCTGGGCGGATCACATCGGCGCGAGACGGGCCGCTACCACCGAGGAATACCGGCCGAAGTATCGAAGGGCGTGATCACGACCATGGACGACCATGTACCGACTGTCGGTGTCGAAGAGGAATTCCTGCTGACCGACCCCGAAACCGGCGCCCCCGCACCGGCCAACATCCGAGTTGCCGAAGCGGCGAAGAAGGCGGACATCGATCTGCAGTTGGAGCTGACCAGCTGTCAGGTGGAAACCAGTAGCGGGGTGCATTCCGATATCGGCGACCTGCTCACGGAATTGCGCACACTGCGTAGGACCGTCGCCGAATGCGCGGCCGCCAATGACGCTCGGCTCCTCGCTGTCGCGGTGCCCCCGACCGTGCCCGAAGGGTTCCCGGTCACCGATACACCTCGATATCGGCGGATCGCCGACAGCTTCGGCATGATCGCCCATGAACAAGGGCTGTCCGGATGCCATGTGCATGTCGGTGTGCCCGATCGCGAGACCGCGATACTGGTCGCCAATCACGTGCGTCCATGGTTGCCGGTCTTCCTCGCGTTGACCGCCAATTCGGCGATCTACCGTGGCAGCGAGACGGGATACGCGAGTTGGCGCAGCATTCTGTGGCGGCGCTGGCCCAGTGCGGGACCGCCACCGTACTTCGCCTCCGTCGAGGACTACGACGCGATCGTCGCGACAATGCTCGCCAGTGGCAGCATTCTCGACAACAAGATGGTGTACTGGGACATCCGGCCCTCGGAATCGTTTCCCACCGTCGAAGTGCGGGTCAGCGACGTACCCGCCACCGTGGAGGAAGCCGCGCTGCTCGCCGCCTTGATCAGGGCCACCGTCACCATGGGGGTGCGGGCGATCGAACAGGGTGAACCCGCCCCGCCCGTCCCTGCCGAAGTACTTCGCGCCGCCTACTGGAACGCCGCGCAGTCGGGTTTGGACGGCGACGGACTCGATCCCGTCGAAGGGCGTGTGGTTCCACACCGAGATTTGCTGGACGAACTCGTCGCGCACATCGAGCCCGCGCTGCGGGACTTCGGTGACCAAACCTTCGTCACCGAAGCGATCGCCGACCTCGGCAACCGTGGCAACGGCGCCCGACGGCAGCTCGAAGCGCTGCGTAAGCGTCATGAGATCGGCGACGTGGTCGATGAACTGGCACACGCGACCCTGGAAGGGTGCGCCTGACGGCGCTGATCGCGGATTGCCCCAGAGCCGCTAGCGCAGAACGGATTCGAACAACGGCCAGCTGTTGTGCAGGTCGTGCTGCCAGTAGCCCCAGGAATGGGTGCCGCTGGGCCGCAGATCGAAGGTGGCGGGGACGCCGAGTTCTGCGAAGCGGTCGCGCAGTGACCTGGTGCAGCGGTCGGAGATGGCTTCGAGCATGCCGCCGATGGCCAACTGGTCCGCCATCTTCGCGGGGTTGCCGTCGATTCCCGTGCTGTGCGGCTGGTCCAGCGGGCCCGCCTGCCCGTTTCCGGCGGCCACGTAGATCGTCGTGCCGCCCAGCCGATCCGCGTGCACGTAAGGATCGTTGGCCGCCCAGGCCGGATCGCCCGGCGGTCCCCACATGTTCGCCACCGTGCCGCCTTCCGCGGTGACGATCGTGGCCACCATGGCCTGTCCGGCGGGGTCGCTGGTGCGCACGCAGCCGCTGTAGGAACCGATCGCCTTGTACAAACCCGGTGCGGCCATGGCCAACTGGAACACCGAGGTGCCCGTCATCGAGACTCCGGCGATGGCGTTGGCGCCGGTGCCGCCGAAGGTGGCGTCGATGATCGGGGGAAGCTCGCGGGTGAGGAACGTGGTCCAGCGCGGACGGCCGAGGACCGGGTCGTCGGCGCGCCAGTCGGTGAAGTAGCTGCCCGCGCCGCCGACCGGGACCACCACGGTCACCTGCCGGTCGGCGAAGAATCGGTCGACGTCGGTCCGGTCGGTCCAGCCGTCGCCCGCGGTGCCGCCGTCGATGCCGTTGAGCAGATACAGCACCGGAGCCGGGCGGGACGGGTCCGGGCGTGGCAGCACGATGACCGATACCGGTGCGCCCATCGCGGGGGAGAAGACGGTCAGCTCGACGGCTCGCCCGTGTGCGGGTCGCATCGAGGGTGGCTCGGCGACCGCCGAGCTTCCGGAGCAGATCAGCATCAGCAGTGCGAAGAGCGTTGCGCGCCGGACTGTTCCGCGTGAGTCGCGGCACAGTCGAGGGAACGCCATGCGCTCGACGCTAGGTTCCGCCGCACCGGGATCGCAATGGTCGCGCGCCCGGTTTGGGAAATGCGGCAAATAGTCGACGAATCGAATTGGTAGGAAACACAGGATCACTCGAAAATCCGGCGGGGGGCCGCCCGATGTTATTGACTGCGAATTCGAGCCCTCCTACCCGGGTCCAGGAGTAGACATGCCCGGATATTCGCATCGAACAGGCGCGGTACTCGCCGCGGTCCTCATTTTCACCTGCGTGATGATCGGCGCACAGCCGGTGGTCCGCGCCGATCCATCGCGACCCGTCGCGGCGGACGGCTCGCGAATAGCGGAAACCCGGGTCGAATCCGACCGGCAATCCGAACTCGAGGTGTACTCGGCGGCGATGAACAGCGCTACGCGAATTCGGGTGCTGCGCGCGGCCGATCCGGACACACCGGCGCCGACCTTCTATCTCCTCAACGGCGCCAACGGCGGTTCGGAGGGGAATTGGCTCGACGGCACCGATCTCGTCGACTTCTTTCGCGACAAGCAGGTGAACGTCGTGATCCCGTTCGGCGGTGCGGGAAGCTACTTCACCGACTGGCGCAGCGACGACCCGGTCCTCGGCAGGCAGCGCTGGTCGACCTTCCTCACCGAAGAGCTGCCACCGCTCATCGATGCCACCTTCAACGGCACCGGGACGAACGCCATCGCGGGCATCTCGATGGCAGGCACGTCGGTGTTCCAGTTGGCCATGGCCGCACCGGGTTTGTACAAGGCGATCGGTTCCTACAGCGGTTGCGTGCGCACCAGCGACCCCGCGGGGCAGGCGGTGGTTCAGGCGGTGGTCACGCAGCAGCGTGGCACCGTCGTCAACATGTGGGGGCCGCCGACCGATCCCGCATGGCGCGCCAACGATCCGTACCTGCACGCGGACCGGCTGCGCGGCACAGCCATCTACGTTTCCACCGGTACCGGGCTGCCCGGCCCGAAAGACGACTTCGAGGGCGCGCACGGCGACCTCGCGCACCTGCTCTACCAGCTGGTATTCGGGGCACCGTTGGAGGCGGTGGCGAACCTGTGCACGCACCAGTTGCAGGATCGGTTGCGTCAGCTGGGTGTCGCCGCGACCTTCGACTTCCGGCCCAACGGCACCCACTCCTGGGGTTACTGGCATCAGGACCTGCGCAATTCGTGGCCGATGATCGAAGCGGCGATCCGATGACCCGCAAAGAGGCCGCGGTGGCGCTCGGATCGTTCGGGGCGTGCCTGATCTCGGTCTTCATGCAGATGATCGATGTGACGATCGTCAACACCGCCCTCCCGGTCGTCACCGCGGAACTGCGGGCGTCGCGGTCCGAGCAGTTGTGGGTGGTGGCCGGGTACTCGCTGGCGTTCGCCTGCGTGCTGCTCACCACCGCTCGCGTCGGTGCGATCGTCGGCCGCCGCCGGATGTTCCTGTGGTCGGCGGTGGCCTTCACGGTGGCCTCGGTGTGGTGCGGGATGTCCACCACCGCGATGGAACTGGTGCTCGCCCGGATCGTCCAAGGCGTGGCGGGCGCGGGGATGGCGGCGCAGACCATCGCCATCATCACCGCGAGTTTCCGCCGTGAGCATCATCAGTACGCCTTCGCCGCGTACGGCGCGACAGCGGGCTTTGCGGGAATGCTCGGCCCGATCCTGGGCGGCGCGCTGATCACCCTTGATCCGTTCGGGCTCGGCTGGCACGCGATCTTCCTGATGAATCTGCCGTTGGGTGTGGTGGCGATCGCGCTGGCCGCGGGCTACCTGCGATCGGGCCCGGCGAGGGATCGGGAGCCATTGGATCTGCGCGGGGCCGTGGTGGCCACCGCGGCGCTGTTCGGGCTGCTGTTCGCGCTGTCGGACAGTCAACAGGCGGGCTGGCGGGCCCTGCACGGGGTGTACATCGCGGCCGCGGTGGTGCTCGGCGCGGTGTTCGTGGCACACGAGCGCGCGACGCGCCGCCGAGGCGGCCGCGCGCTGGTGCGGCTGGACCTCTTCGCCGACCGGGGATTCGCGATCGGATCGGCACTGGTGGCGATCTTCTTCGGCCTGTTCACCGCGTTCGTGTTCACCGTCTCGATCCTGTTGCAGGACGTGCTGCGGTTCTCCGCGCTGCGTACCGGGATCGCCATGACGCCGTTCGCTCTCGGTGCGGGCGCGGGTGCGCTGCTGTCACCGATCCTGATGCGCCGCTGGGGGACTCGAGCGCTGGCCGGCGGTATCGCCGTTTTCGGCGGCTGCGTCGCGGTGGGAGTGGGATACCTGTACGTAGGAGATGGCGCCGTGAGCCTTCCGCTGGTGCTGGGTCCGACGTTTCTCGCGGGCCTCGGCGTCGGGGTCTTCGGCGTGCCGCTGCAACCGCTGATGCTGGCGGAATTGGACGAGCAGGCCATGGGCGAGGCGTCGGGCGTGCTGCCCACCATCGAGCAGATCGGCAATTCGGTCGGACTGGCGGTGCTCAGCGCGCTGTTCTTCCGCGCGCACACGCTGCCGGGCAGCATGATCATGCTCTCGGCCATCGCCGTCGCGGCTCTCGGCCTGGCCGCACTGGCTCTGGCGCTGCCGAACCGCGCGCGTGCGGCCACGAGTCCGTTCAGTTGGTCGATCGCGGGCTGACCGCGACAACTCGGCGAGACTCGCCCCCGGTGTCGGCCGCGCTCCACGCTGGGGGTCCCCGGCCGTTCGAGAACTACGGGTGTTCGGCGCCGTGGACGGATTCGGTGTGTGGCTCCTCGGGTTCCGGAGACGTTCGGTGCGGCCAGCCGCGCCGCAGCCAGGACGGAGCCCACCAGCAGGCGTCGCCGAGCAGGCGCATGGTCGCGGGCACCAGCAGCATCCGCAGGATCGTCGCGTCGATGAACAGCGCCGCGACCATGCCGTAGGCGATGTACTGCATCATGACCAGATCCGACAGCGCGAAGGCTCCCGTCACCACCAACAGGATCAGGGCGGCGGCGGTGACGATCCAGCCGGTGCGGGCGATGCCCGTGCGCACCGCCTCGGTGGTCGTCGCGCCCGCGGCCCGCGCCTCCACGATGCGGGCGAGCAGGAATACCTCGTAGTCCGTGGACAGCCCGTAGATCACGGCGACGATCAGCACCAGTACCAGCGCCATGATCGGCTGCGGGGTGAACTCCAGCAGCCGCGCGCCGTGACCCTGAACGAAGATCCAGGTCAGGATGCCGAGCGTAGAGCCGAGCCCGAGCAGATTCAGCAGCGCGGCCTTGAGCGGCAGCACCAGGGAGCCGAACGCCAGCACCATCAGCACGGTGGTGACCAGGAAGACGAGCGCGATCATCAGCGGCATCCGGCGCAGCAGCGCGTCGACGCTGTCGCGCTGAACCGCGGGCTGCCCGCCGACCAGCACCGTCGTTCCCTTCGGCACCGGCATGGAACGCAGATAGTCGATGGTCGCGTTCGCGTCGTGCGCGTCCCGCAGCACGGTCGAAGTGGTGAAGACGCTCGGATGCGCCGGTCCCTGCACCGCGCGCGGGAACGGCGCGATGAGTCCGGGGGCTCGTCCGGCCTGCGCGACCACCGCCTCGATATCGGCGGTGTTGTGGGTGATCAGTACCAGATCGACCGGATTGATCTGCCGCAGCGGAAAGACTTGATCGAAGCGCTCTTGCGCCGTGCGGGCCGGATGACGGGGCGGCAGGAAGCGCTCGGAGATGCCACCGAAGGCCACGTCGCGCACCGGGGCGATGAGCAGCACCAGGACGGCCACCACGGGAACCGCCACGGCCAGAGGTCGTTTCATCACCCATCCGGCGACGCGGCCCCACGGATTGTCCGCCTCTCGATCGCCGGCGCGGCGCGCGTGGAACCGGTTGAAACCCAACCAGTCCACGCGGGGGCCCAGCACGGCCAGCATGGCGGGCAGCAACGTGATCGAGATCAGCGCCGCCAGCGCCACCGTCACCATCGCACCGAGCGCGAACGAGCGCAGAAAGCCTTGCGGGAACAGCAGAATGGCGCCCGCGGCGACGACCACGATGGTCGCGGAGAACACCACGGTGCGTCCGGCGGTCGCGACCGTGCGCCGCACGGCCTCGGGTACCTCGCGGCCGTCGGCCAGCTCTTCGCGGAACCGGCTCACGATGAACAG
The DNA here is from genome assembly GCF_040681035.1 of Nocardia sp. NPDC051911. Classification (NCBI taxonomy): domain Bacteria; kingdom Bacillati; phylum Actinomycetota; class Actinomycetes; order Mycobacteriales; family Nocardiaceae; genus Nocardia; species Nocardia sp. NPDC051911. Next base: position 40,192 of record NZ_JBFAXY010000014.1, on the reverse strand, counting down.
ACCGTAGTCGATGGCCAAGCCGAGGCCGACCATCGAGACCACCGGCGAGACGAAGGAGTTCACCTCGACGACGGTGGTCATGGCCCGAATGACCCCCCACGCCCCCAGCACGGTCAGTCCGCCGACAATGAGCGGCAGCGCGGCCGCCACGACGCCGCCGAACAGGAAGAACAGCAGCACCGCCACGGCGGGAACGGCGAACAGTTCCATGCGACGCTGATCGTGGGCCATGGTGTCGTTGAGGGCGGCCGCGACGGGTTGCCCGCCCGCCACCTCCATGTCTATGCCAGGTATCCGGAACTGGTCGGCGACTTTTCGGTAGTTGCGCATGATCTCCGTGTCGTCGCTGCCGCGAATGGCGACGGAGGCGAAGGCGTAGTCGCGGGCTTCGGAGCCGAAGATGTCCGGTAGGTGCAGCCCGGTGTCGGTGGGCCAGTAGGTGGCGTTGATCTTGTCGATCCGGTCCGGAAAGCGTTGCGGCAGGCTGTTCAAGTGACCCACGACCGTCGCGGCGAAGGCGGGGTCGTCGATCGTCTTGCCTGCCGGGGCGCGATACAGCAAGAGCACATCGGCGATGTGGTCGTGGCCGAACGCCTCGTCTTTGAGCCGGACCGCCCGCGCGGATTCCGAAGTCGGATCGTTCCAGCCGCTGACGCTGAGGTGCTCGTCCAACCCGAGGCCGTACGCACCGAGCGCGAGCAGTGCGGCGACGACGAACCCGATGACGGTGAACCGCCGCCGGACGAGCGTATCGGTCCAGTGCGTGAACTCGGCGAACAATGCCGCCTCCTAACCGGTGACATCGTATTTCGGCGAGGCCAGGAACGGTTGAAACCTAGCAATACCAAGGCATTTCACCGGCAGACGATCCGGAATTTCGAGATGCCACAACTCCGTTCGCAAGCGGATTGTGAAGTCTCCCTGAGCCCACGACGGCCGGTGTGGCGGCCGTTACGCTGGGCCGGACGCCAAGTGTGCACAGGCTGATTCGTGAATCGCCGGAAAAAGAATGGCGATCGAACTGGATCCGACCCGGAGGATGTGCATGTCGGATATTGCAATTGTCGGCATCGGCTGCAGGTTTGCGGGGGGCATCGACTCGCCCGAAACCTTTTGGGAATTCGTCCTGGACAAACGGGACGGCGTGGTCGAAATGCCGGCCGATCGCTGGGATTACCGCCGCTACTACGATCCGGAACCGCGTACGCCGGGGCGCAGCTACACCAAGCGCGCGGCGTTCATGACGATCGACCCGTGGGAATTCGACCCGGACTTCTTCGGCATCTCCCCTCGCGAGGCGACCGTGCTCGATCCGCAACAGCGGCTGATGCTCGAGGTGACCTGGGAGGCGCTCGACGACGCCGGGATCGCGCGACGCGCGGCGGGCGGCTCGATCGGCGTCTACGTCGGCGGATTCGTGGTGGACCAGTCGGTGATCGGCGTGGTCGGCCCGGCTCTGTTCCACACCGACATGCACACCCCGGCCAGCGCGTCCTACACCATGCTGTCCAACCGGATCGCCTACGCGCTCAACCTGGTCGGACCCGCGCTCACGGTCGATACCGCGTGCTCGTCGTCGCTGGTCGCGTTTCATCTCGCCTGTCAGGCGCTGGAGAACGGCGACTGCGAAGTGGCGCTCGCGGGCGGCGTCAACGTGATGCTGCAACCGGAGACCTTCGTGCTGATGTGCAAGGGCGGTTTCCTGGCCGCGGACGGCCGCTGCAAGTCCTTCGACGCCTCGGCCGACGGTTACGGGCGGGGCGAGGGCGCGGGCATGGTGGCGCTGAAGAAGCTCGACGACGCGGTCCGCGACGGCGACCGGATCTACGCGGTGGTGAAGGCGACCGGTTCGAATCAGGACGGCCGCACCACCGCGATCACCGTGCCCAGCGCCGAAGCCCAAGAGGCACTGGCGCGTTCGGTGTGCGGCCGCGCTGGCCTCGCGCCGGAGACGATCACCTACGTCGAGGCGCACGGCACCGGCACGCTGGTCGGCGATCCGGTCGAGTTGCGCGCGCTCGGCCGAGTGTTCGGCGCGCCCGCGGGGCGCACGGGCTCACTGGGCGTCGGCTCCGTGAAGTCGACACTCGGGCACACCGAGGCCGCGGCCGGTATCGCGAGCGTGATCAAGGCGGCGCTGGCGATCCGGCATCGCACCATCCCGCCGCAGGGCTGGCTGGACCAACCCAATCCGGACATCCCGTTCGACGAGTTGGGATTGCACGTCCAACTCGAGGCGGAGCCGCTGCCCGCCGACGCCGAGCCGATGACGGTCGCGGTCAACGGTTTCGGCTACGGCGGCACCAACGCCCACACCATCCTGCAGGAGTTCCGGCCGACGGCCGCTGAACCTGTCTCGCCCCCGCGGCACTTCGGCGTCCTGCCGATCTCGGCGCGCAGCACCGGCGCGGCGCGGGCGCTGGCCGGTCGATTCGGCGATCTGATCGCCGCGGGCGCCGACCCGGAACAATTGGCCGAGGCCGCCTGGACGCGCATGGCGCACCATCAGTACCGCACGGGCGTGCTCCTCGACGACACCGCCGACCTCGTCCGCGATCTGCGCTCGTTCGCCGCGGGCGAGGGCCGCGACGCCGCGCGGACGATCGTGGCGCGCACGGCCGAACCGGTGTTCGTGTTCTCCGGCATGGGTCCGCAGTGGTGGGGGATGGCACGCGAATCGCTCCGCAGCCGAGGTGTCTTCGCCGACACGGCCGAGGCGGTCGACGCCGAGTTCCGTTCGATCGCGGGCTGGTCGATCATCGAGGAGCTGCTGCGGCCCGAGCAGGAGTCCAGGGTCACCAGCACCGAGGTGGCGCAGCCGGCCAACTTCCTCGTGCAGGTGGCGCTGGCGCGGGAGCTGGCCGAGTACGGCATCCGGCCCGCGGCCGCGGTCGGGCACAGCGTGGGCGAGGTGTCGGCGGCCTACGTGAGCGGCATGCTGTCGCTGCGTGACGCGGTGCTGGTGGCCTACCACCGGGCCCGGTTGCAGGCGACGACCGCCGGATCGGGTGGCATGCTCGCGGTCGGGATGTCGCCCGAGCAGGCTCGCGAACTCGTCGGCGACGACCAGCGGGTGGATGTCGCCGCGATCAACAGTGCGAGTTCGCTGACCTTGTCCGGTGACGTCGACCGCCTCGACGAGATCGCCGAAAAGCTCACCGAAGACGGCATTTTCGCGCGCAGACTTCGCGTCGAGGTGCCGTACCACAGCCGGTTGATGGACCCCATCCTGGATGAACTGCGCGCGGCGCTGGCCGGGCTCACGCCGATAACGCCGACCGTGCCGCTGCACTCCTCGGTCACCGGCGAACAAGTTGTCGGCCCCGACTGGGACGCGGAGTACTGGTGCGCGAATGTGCGGCAGCCCGTCCGGTTCGCGGACGCGGTCGCGAAGCTGATCGGCGCGGACAGCCGGGTCTTCCTGGAGGTCGGCCCGCACCCGGTGCTCTCGGGCAACATCCGCGAAGCGCTGCTCGGCGCGGACGTCAACGGCACGACCGTGCCGACGCTGGATCGCAAGCAGCCGGATTCGGTGAGCATCCGCCGCACCCTCATCGGCCTCTACGGCGCGGGCGTGCTCGACCTGGACGAGCTGTTCCCGGCGCAGGCCACTCCGCACGTGCCGCTGCCGCGCTATCCGTGGCAACGGACCCGGCTGCACGCGGCGCTGCCGCTGTTCGAGCAGGCCCGGTTGGGCACCCCCGGCGCCTACGCCATGCTCGGTGATCCCGACGTCGAGGGCAGGCCGGACTGGCTGCTACAGGTCGGCACCGAGTTGCTGCCGTGGCTGGCCGATCATGTGGTGAACGGCGTCAAGATCATGCCGGGCGCGGCGTACCTGGATGCCGCCCTGAGCGCGACGGCCGCCCGTCTGGGCGTGGAACGCGTCGCGCTGGAACAGGTTCGGTTCGTGGCCCCGCTGATCATGGGCGCGCCGGACGTGCCGCTGGTGGCGCTCACCGTCGAGGAGGCCAGCGGCCGGTTCATGATCCGATCGCGCTCGGCGACCGGGACGGCCTGGACGGTGCACGCGTTCGGCCGCACGCTGACCGGCAGCCACAAGCCGACGAAGGTCACGGTGCCCACCCTGGACGTCGGTCTCGACATCGACCCGCGGATGTTCTACAGCGGTCTGGCCGCGGCGGGACTGCAGTACGGACCGGCCTTCCGTCGCGTCACCTCCGTGCGCGTCGGCGCGGACGTGGTGGTGGCCACCGTCGACGGCGCCATCGCCGCGGATTCCGGACATCTCGCCCACCCCGCGGTGGTCGACGCCGCGATGCAGTCGGCGGCCCTGCTGTTCGCCGACGCCAGGATCGACGAGGGCACGCTGGTGCCGGTCGGTGTCGCGGCGGTGCGGCTGGTCGCGCCGCTGCCCGAGCGGATCACCGTGGTCGCGCGCCGCGATCCCCGGGCCCGGCTGCGCGCCGAGGTGGATCTGCTGGACGACGAAGGCAGCCTCGTGATGCGGTTGAGCGGCCTGCAGATCGGTGCGCTCGCGCCGGGCCAGGATCCGCTGCACCGGATGGTCGACTTCTACTACGCCGAGACGCTCGAACCGCGCGATGCCCTCGATCCCGCCGCGCTGCCGCGGGATTCGGTGTCCACGGTGATCGTCGCGCTGGGCGGCGACTGCCGAAGGGCGGGGCAGCTGGCCGCCGCGATCCCGGGCTCCCGGCTCTACGTGGCCGGGGTGGCGAGCCGCGAACTCGCCGCCGATCTGGCCGCGACCCTGGCCGCCGCCAAGGCGGAAGGCGCCGACCGGCTGCACGTCTGCGTGGTCGCGGGTGCCGTCGAGGACGATGTCGCCGATCTGTGGACACTGGAGCGGATCGCGGTCGCTCTCGACGAGTTCGTCCACCCGGAGGCCACCGAACAGGGGCCCCAGAGCGTCTTCGGTGACGGCTGGTGCCATGCCACGCTGGTGACCGAGGGCGCGTTCGCGCTGCCGGACAGCCCGATCCCGCCGAACTCGAATCATGCCGCGCTGGCCGGTGCGCGCCGGGTGCTGCTCAACGAGCAATCGGCGCTGCGCTGGCGGCTGATCGACGTGGAACCGGGCACCGAGATCGGCGAACTGCTCGGAGAAATGGCCGTGCCCGGCGCGTTCTGGAACGACAACCTCGACGAGGTGGTGCTGCGCGCGGGCACGCGCTGGGCCCCGCTGGTGACCAAGCCGCTGCAGGCGCGCCTGGACGCCCTCGACACCGCCGAACCCATGACCGACCCGGAAGCCAACTTCGCGCTGGACTTGCCCCGGACCCGCTTGCTGTCGGCGTTGGCGTGGCGGCAGTGCCCGCGGCCCCATCCCGGACCGGGGCAGGTCGAGGTGCGGATGAAGATCATCGGCCTGAACTACAAGGATCCGCTCAAGGTCATCGGCCTGCTCGGTGAGCGCGAGTTGGCGCCCACCTATTTCGGCACCGTGCCCGGAATGGAGGGCGTCGGCGAGGTGGTGCGGGTCGGCGAGGAGATCACCGACCTCGCGGTGGGTGATCTGGTCGCGGTCGCCGCCAAGGGCATGATGCGGCGCTACGTCGTCGTCGACCGGCAACTGACCATCCCGCTGCCCGCCGACGCCGATCCCGCCTACTGCACCAGCACCATCGCCTTCGGCACGGCCGAGTACGCGCTGCTGGATCTGGCCCGGCTGGAACCGGGGGAGACGGTGCTGATCCACGGCGCCGCGGGCGGCGTCGGCACGGCCGCGATCCAGGTTGCCAAGGATCGTGGGGCACGCATCATCGGCACCGCCGGTACCGACCAGCGCCGCGCCCACGTGCTCGCCCTCGGTGCCGATCACGCGATCGACTCGCGCTCGCTCAACTTCGTCGACGACGTGCTCGAGCTGACCGGCGGCAAGGGCGTCGAGGTGGTGCTCAGCAGCGCGCCGGGTGAGATCCTGCGCCAGAACTTCAACGCCGTCGGGGAATTCGGGCGCATCGTAGAGGTCGGCAAGGCCGACATCTACACCGGCGGCCTGCTGGAGATGTCCAACTTCGACAAGAACCTGGCGTACTTCTCGATGGATCTGGACCGCCTGGTCGCCGTCGACGCGCAGCGGCTGGCTCGTTTGTTGCAGCGGGTCTACGAGAAGGTGCTCGCGGGCACCTACAAACCATTGCCCTACCGGCTGTTCGAGACCGACGAGGTGGCCAGGGCGTTCGAGGAGACCATCCGCTCGACCGGTCTGTCCCGGATCGCGCTGCGCCTGGATTCACCCGCCCCGGCGGTGCGGCCTTACCTACCGGATCTCGAGATCCGCAGCGCGGCGACCTATTTGGTCACCGGCGGATTCGGCGGGTTCGGGATGGCCATCGGGCGCTGGCTGGTGTTGCGCGGGGCGCGGCGGCTGGTACTGCTCGGCCGCGGCGGCGCGAGTACGGAGGAGGCACGCCGCCAGCTCGAGGCGTGGCGCACCGTAGGCGTCGAGGTGATCGAGGAGCGGGCCGACGTCACCGACCCGGAGGCGGTCGCCGCGATCGTCGCGCGGTCCCACGGCGCCGAGCACCCGCTGCGCGGAGTGTTCCACGCGGCGGGCGCGGTGGCCGACAATCGCCTGGACGCGATGCGATTCGAGGAATTGGACAAGGTATATCGCCCGAAGGTGCACGGTGCCCGGGTACTGCATCGAGCCGTGGCCGACGCCGGGATCGGGTTGGACATGTTCGTGCTGTGCTCCTCGGGCGGCTCGATGTACGGCATCTACGGGCAGTACAACTACTGCGCGGCCAATGTGGCGGTGGAGTCGCTGGCCGAGGAATGGTCCCGGGCCGGCGAGCGGGCGCTGTGCGTCGGCTGGGGTCACCTGTCGGGCGCGACGGGCGGCATGGCCGCCGACGAGACGGCCCTGAAGTACCTCGATCTGGTCGGCTTCGATCCGATCGACATGGCCGACGCCACCGCCTATCTCGAGCAGACACTGCGCTTGGGCGTGGCCCGCGCGGCGATCATCCCGACCGACTGGGCCAAGCTGACCGGCACCTTCCCGCAGCTGACCCGCACGGGCCGCACCACCGCGCTCGCGCAGGCCTCCGCCAAGGACACCTCCGAGCTGGCTCGGCTGCGCGCGGAGGTGGCCGCGATCGAAGAGGGCAAGCGCGGGGCCTTCGTCGCCCGCAAGATGGCCGAGGAACTCGCCGTCGTCATGGGCGTGCCGGTCGAGTCCATCGACATGACCGTTCCGGTGCCAGAACTCGGGCTGGATTCGCTGATGGCGGTGGAACTCGGCGCGCGGGTCACCAAGACCCTCGGTATCGACCTGATGTCACTGCAGATGGGCCGTTCGTTCAGCCTGGAGCAGGCCGGACCGAAGGTGGCGGAACTGATCCTGGCCGCCGATTCCGGTCAGGCGCAGCCGGTCACGGATCCGGTCGCGCCGACCGCTTCGAATGACGCTGCGGCCGAGCGCGTTCCGGCGCTGATGACGGCTGGGGCCAGGCCGTGACCGACCGCCGTCGAAACGAGGTGTCCCCGTGGTCCGTTTCGGGCTGATCGATGAATGGGAGCCGGGGCCGGGCCGGCTGGTCGGCTGGGCGGCGTCGCCGGAGTCGGTGGCGCGCGCCCGCCGGGCGCCGGTGCACCCGGCTCCGCCCTCGCACCAGCAGGAGCAGTATCTGCGGCTCGCCGATCGGCACGCCGACGCGGATTTCCGGTACTCGGGCCTGTGCCTGGTGACCGCGGAGATCCCGACCGGCGGCCTCGACCTGGCCGCGATGACGCGGGCGATCAACGCGTTCCTGTTGCGCCACGACACCTTCCGAACCTGGTTTCGGGTCGACGCCGCCGGTGCGATCGAGCGTCACCTGGTGCCCGCGGAGGACGTCGATTTCGTGCCGGTCGACTACGGCCACGTGGACGAGGCAAGGGCGATCCGCGATCACGTCCAGAAGACGACGCCGGGGCCCTTCGACTGGGACTGCTTCACCTTCGGGGCGATCGAACGCGAGGATTCGACGACGGTCTACCTGGCGGTCGATCATCTGCACACCGACGGATTCGGCCAGTACCTGTCCGGGTTCGACCTCGCGCTGCTGTATCTGCGCGAGGTGTGGGAGGACGTCGGCATGCTGCATCCCGCGGCCAGCTATCTCGACTACTGCACCGCCGAACGGGAGTACACCGGCCGGATGACGCTCGCCTCGCCCGGCGTCCAGAAGTGGCTGGAGCTCATTCGCGGGAACGACGGCGAACTGCCCTCCTTCCCATTGGATCTGGGCAGGCGGACCGATGTGTACAACCGCAGTGCGCACCGCACGGTCACGCTGTTCGACGAGCACACCGCGCTACGGTTCGAGCGGGTCTGCCGTGACAACGGCGCGGAATTCGTCGGCGGCATCTTCGCCGCGGCGGCGCTGGCCGAGCGCGAGCTCATCGACAGCGACTATTACTTCGGCATGACACCGGTCAGCACCCGCGGTTCCGCCGCCGAACGCGCGTCGGTCGGCTGGTATGTGACGTTGCTGCCGGTGGCCTTTCCGATCGCGCCGACCGCCACCTTCGCCCGGGCCGCGGCTATCGCGCAGCACGCCTACGAGAACGGCCTGCGCCTGGCTCCCACCTCGTTCCAGCGCGTGGTGGAACTGTTGCCCGCCGACTCCGATCTCGACCTGGAACCGGGCTGGTCCACGCCGATGATCTCCTACGTCGACGCCCGAGAACTGCTCGGCAACGAGGTGTTCGACCTGGCGTCGTGCGGGTTGTACGCCAATCGCGCCGCGTCCGAACAGGTGCTGATCTGGATCAACCGGCTCGCGTCGGAGACCACGCTGAGCGTCATCTACCCGGACACGCCGGTGGCGCACGGTTCCGTCGAGCGCTACGTGGCCACCCTCGAAGCGGTGTTCGCGGCGGCGGCCGAGGACACAGAGTGAGGAGGACATGTGCGCACCGCTTTTCGTGACCCGGGGATACCCGACGGAGAGAAGTCCGTCTACACCGTCAGCGTGACCGATCGGCCGCCGAAGCTCGATCTGATCAGCGTGGTATCGCACGACGGCGACGGTTACCGCTCGATGCTCGAGGTCGGCCTCGGACACGCGAGTTTCGCGATGACCATCGAGCAGCGATTCCAGCGCTCCGGAGATCGGTTGTCGGCCGAGCGCTATCGCGCCGAGACACGTTCGGGCACCACGGTCGTCAGCCGCGAGGAGGCCAACTTCGTCGGCACCACCCATCTTCAGTTCGGCGGCGGGATCGCGCCGTTTCCGGCCAATGTGATGCCGCTCGCCGGCGGCCTGACGCTGCTGCGCGGCCTGGACTTCGCCGAGGGCGCCGAAGAGTGCGTCGACCTGTGGCTCGCCTTCTCGGTGCACATCCCGCTCGGGGCGAAAGTGGAGCAGCGCACCGTCGTCGACGTACCCGCCGGTCGCATCACCAGCTGGCAGGTACGGCTGCGGCCGCGGCTCACGGGGCTGAACACGATGGTGGAAAAGGTGATCGGCGGGTTCCTGCCACCCGCGGTGGCCCACTTCGACGCGGTCGCCCCGCACCGACTGGTCCGGATGAGTTTCCCGACCGGGCCGATGCCGTGGGATCCACGCGGCCTGCTCGAACTGGTCGCTTAGCACCGCTGGATTCCGTCAGGCCGCGGACGTGCGTTCCCGGATGCGGGCGACGGTGGCCGGGATGATGCGGCGGCGCGGTGACCACCAGTTGGCCGGGCCCATCAGCTGGACCAGCGCGGGCACCAAGAGCATGCGCACGAGGGTGGCGTCCACGACGAGTGCGATGATCATGCCCAGACCGAGGAAGCGCATCGGGGTCAGCGGGGAGAGGGTGAACGCCCCGGTGACGATCACCAGCAAGGTTGCCGCGGCGGTGATCACGCGCGCGGTCTTGATGGTGCCCGCGCGCACCGACGCCGCGGTGTCGGCGCCCGCGTCGTGCGCTTCGACCATGCGGGAGAGCAGGAACACCTCGTAGTCGGTGGACAGGCCGAAGACGACCGCGATGATCAGCACGAGCATGCCCGCGGTGATCGGGCCGGTGCTCACGCCGAGTACGCCGGACAGATGCCCGCCGCAAAAGATCCAGGTGAGCACGCCGAAGGTCGCGGCGAGGCTCAGGAAGGCGAGGGCGACGGCTTTGAGCGGCAGGACGACCGAGCGGAACGCGGTCGACAGCAGCACCAACGTCGCGCCGACCATTACGAGGATCATCCACGGCATCCCGGCGACGATGGACCGCACGCTGTCCACGGTGGCCGCGGTGTCGCCGCCGACCCACAGTGCGGTGCCGTCCGGCGGCGTCAGGGCACGGATGCCGCGCACCGAGGCGCTCGCCGCTTCGGTGCGGTCGGTATCGCGCAGGAACGCGTGGAAGACGACGAAATCCTCGGCGCGACCCACCTGGACGACCTGCCGCACACCGTCGACCTTGCCCAGTGCCGCCGCGACGGCATCAACCGCGGCCGCCTGCGGCGGCCCGTTCGTGCCGTGCAGCACGGCGGTGGCTCCGCTGCCCGCCGCGGGAAACTGCGCGGTGAGCTCTTCGATGGTGACGCGCATGGCGTTGTCCGGGGGCAACGCGTGGTGGTCGATGTCGCCCAGCCGCAGCCCGGCCAACGGCGCCGCGAAGACCAGCAGGACGGCGCCGACGACCACGGTCACCAGCCCCGGCCGCCGCAGCACGCGGTCGACCAGGCCGCCCCAGAACCGGTCGGTGCGATCGATCGCGCGCGCGGTGCCGATGCGCGCGCCGAACAGGGCGAGCAGGGCGGGCAGCACGGTGAGCGAGAGTCCGGCGGCCAGGGCGACCGCGGTGATCGCGCCGATGCCGAGCGAGCGCAGCACCGCCTGCGGGAAGACGAACGTACCCGCGAACGCGCAAACCAGCAGCAGTGCCGAGAACGCGATGGTGCGTCCCGCGGTCGAGTAGGTGCGGGTGATCGCGGCGCGCACGTCGTGCCCCTCGGCGACCTCCTCGCGGAATCGGGTGACCAGGAACAGCCCGTAGTCGATGGCCATCCCGAGGCCGAGCAGGGAGGCGATGTTCACCGCGAACGTGCTCACCTCGGTGAGTTCGGCGAGCACGCGGATGGCGCCCAGCGCGCCGAGCACGGTCAGGCCGCCGACCACGACCGGGAAGGACGCGGCGACCAGACCGCCGAACACCAGCACCAGGATGAGCAGCGTCAGCGGAAGCGAGAGCGCTTCCGCCCGGACCAGATCGTGCTGGGACTGCGCGTTGATCTCCGTGGAGACCGCGCTGTAGCCGGACAGATCGGCCGGAACACCCGGAACGCGAAGCAGCGGTTCGATGTCGGGATACACGGCGACACGCTGGTTGGCGTCACCGGCGAGATAGACCACGGCGAGCGCGTGCCGTCCGTCCGCCGCGCGCAGGAACTGCTTTCGCGCGAACCCAGCGTTCCAATAGGTTTCGATCGGCCGTTGCAGCATCGCCGGATCGATCCGCGCCAGCGCCTCCTGCACCAAGGGGCCGATGTCGTCGAGCGTCTGTCCCTCCGGAGCGGTGTAGCGCACGACCACGTCGGGATTCTGCGGTCCGAAGTGCTCGCTCACGAGTTGATCCACGTGCGCGGACTCGCTGCCGGGATCGATGAACCCGGCAGCGGTGACCTTGTCCGACGCTCCGATGCCCAGGAGGCCGGACAGCAGCATCACCCCGGTCACGACGGCGAGCACCATCCGTGGCCGGGCGAGGACGACCCGGGCGATGGCGGTCATGCCACGGCCGCATCGTGCGGCGCGAGCTCGGCCTCGAGCCGCGCGGTGATCTTGTCCAGCAGCGCCTCCAGCCGGGGCTCGATGCCCGCGCCGTTGCGGCAGGAGACGGTCAGCTCCAGCTTCCCGCGCGATTCGACCATGGCGAACAGCAGCGGCATCGCGCCGCTGTGCTGCGGCAGCAACCGCATGGAGGTCGGTGTCCAGCCGGGCACGGCCATCTCGTCGAGATCGCAGGCGCCCATATAGGAAACGGTGGCCGACACCATGTTCCGGTTCAGCCGTGCCCCCAGCCAGTTGCTCCCGCGCAGCACCGTGCGAATGACGGCGTCCGGGAACTTCGACAGCTTGCCGTTGTCCAATTCGTTCAGTTCGCGTTTCTCCCGCAGACCGACCCGCATCCGCTCCCTGACCGCCTCCCAGTCTTCGCCTGGCGCCACGTCGAGAAACAGGGGCAGCGCCAGGTTCGCGGTGGACCGCAAGCCGGGATCGTGCCTGCGCAGATCGACCGGAATCATGAAGCGCGACTTCGTCTCCGACTCTTCGGCCAGGATCGCCGCCACGCGCGCGACGATGCCCCTGCCGGTCGCCTCGATCGTGCGGTGGCGCAGCAGCCAGCGCGGGGCCGCCGGATCCTGGCGGCCGCGTCCGGACGGCGCCTGGAATGTGGGCAGCACCAAAGTCGGTCTGCCCGCAGCGCCGACCCGCGCGACGAGTTCGGCGTCCGCGACCGGGGCGGGAGCGCCGAGCGGACGCTGTCCCCGCAGGGCGCGGAATACGTCGTCCACCCACATGCGCATGCCCATGCCGTCCATCACGCCGTGGAAGGCGCGGAACAGCACGGTGGTTTGCGCACCCGTGAGCAGCAGCACCTCGGTGGTGCGGTCCGGCGTGGGACCGATCGGGCTGTCGAGCACCGCGTCGTGCTCCAGTGCGTCGTAGTTCAGCGACCATCCAGGCACTACGCGCACGGTGGCGGCCAGACCGCTGTCTACCCAGTCGCGGCCGTCGCGGACGAGGCGGGTGCCGGGAGCGGCCGCCGAGGCCACGTCGACGGCGGCCTGCACGGCGGCCGGATCAAGGCTGCCCTCGCCGTGGACGGCGATGTGCATCACGAACGGCGGAGTGACCTGTCGCGTGGAGAAATAGAGGCGTTCGGTGGGGGTGATCTTCCTGCGGAAGACGGGGGCGTTGCTCATGCTGGTCTCCGGTAACGGGGAAGTGCTCAGCGCAGATCGCGGGTGAGTTCGACCGCTCCGCCCTGGCCTTCCAGCCAGGTGAGGAAGGCGGTCAGCCCGCTGTCGCGGTCCACGACCGGCCGGTAGCCGAAATCGCGTGCGGCGGCGCTGGTGTCGTAGGTGGCGCTGCGGGTTAGCAGAGCGACGGCGTAGCGCGAGAGCGGAGGCGACCAGCGTGTCGCGACGGCGGGGATGCGCCAGATCGTCTCGATGACGCGCACCGCCGCGTCGATCACCTTGGGGTTGGGTTTCCTGGTCGGCGGCTGGTATCCGAGCCGGGCGGCCACCTGGCCGAGAAAACCCCAGACGTCGGTCTTCTCGGCGTCGGCGATGAAATACGCTTTGCCGCCCACCGTGTCCGAGGCGGCTGCTCGAACACAGGCCTCGACGATGTTGTCGACGTGGCACAGCGAGGCGTACACGGTGCGGCCGAACGACAGATCCGGCAACGTTCCCGCGCCGGCCCGCCCGAGCATCCGCACGATGGGACCGGACCGGTCGCCCGCACCCCAGATCGCGCGCGGGCGCAGCGCGCAGGTGCGGAATCCCTCGGTGTCGGCGGCCAGCACCGCCCGCTCGGCCGCGGCTTTGGTCTCCGAGTACAGGTTCAGGTAGCGCCGCGGATACGGCACCGACTCGTCGACGTCGATCTGGTCGCCGCCGTAGTAGTCCATCAGCGCACTCGGGCTGGAGATGAACACGAACCGCGCGGCCCCGCCGCGCCGGGCCGCCTCCAGCAACCGCTCGGTGGCCCGGACGTTCTCGTTCCAGAACTGCTCCCGGGTGCCGCGCTCGTCCACCCGTGCCGCGCTGTGGAACACGATGTCGACGCCGCGGGTCGCTCGCTCGAGCGACGCCGGATCGGTCAGGTCGCCGTAGACCAGCTGGATCTTGTCGAGGTCGGCGCTCAGGTCGGACAGATCGCTGGTGCGGCGCACCAGGATGGATACATGGTGCTCGCCGTCGCGCACCAGCCTGCGCACCAGCGCTCCGCCCAGAAAACCGGACGCGCCGGTCACCAGAACTTTGCTCATTGCCTTTTCTCCTTGCCGGGCTGGGTCCGCCACCAGGTCAGGCCGAAGATCTGCGTCAATATCGCCGTACGGAGGCGGCCGCTGCCGGATCCCTCGGCGGCGCGCAAGGCCACCGGGATCTGGGCCGCGTGCACGACGACGCTGAGGAACGCGTCGATCCACCAGACGGTGCGCAGGATCCGGCTGTCGGGGGCACGGCCGGTGGTCGCGGCGAGCGCGCCGCCCGCCAGATACAGCCATCCCAGGACGGGAACCGCCCGCAGTGCGGTTGTTTTCATGATCAGGTGTCCGTTCCGAGGCGCTCGGCCGCCCACCCTGTGAGCTCTTCGCGCCCGATCTTGGCGTTGTGCCGGATGTCCACCGGGAACGACGGATGGACAAGGAAGTCGGCGATCGTCCTGGTGAGGTCGAACTGCGCCCCGTGGGCCCGCAGCGCCGGCTCGACGACGGCCGGGTCGGCGCCCGGCTTCACTTCGACGCAGAGCACCGGTCGCTGCGCGCCGCGCCGACCGATCCCGACCAGCGCCGTGCGGGCCACACCCGCGACGGTGTTGAAGATCTGCTCCACCTGGACGGTGAACATCGGTCCCTGCGCCGTGACCACGCGCTGACTCTTGCGCCCGCAGAACCAGATCCGCCCTTGTTCGTCGATCCACGCGAGATCGCCGGTGCGATGCCAGATCCGATCGCCGTCGACGATCTTGCCCAACGCGTTCGCCTGTTCCGGCCAGTAATACCTGGTGCTGACGTTCGGCCCGCTCACCACCAGTTCGCCGATGCCACGAGTGTCCGCCAGGCCGCCCGCGAGTTCTTCGGCCCGCGCCCACGTCGGTATGGGGTCGTCGGTGATGGCGACGACGCGCGCCTGCACCTGGTAGGAGGGCCTGCCGATACAGGTTCCCGCGCCGCGGTGCGCCCGTTCGACCAGACCGCCCAGCAGTTCCCTGGACTCGATGGTGGACATCGGCAGCGCCTCGGTGGACCCGTATCCCGCCACCACCTTCGCGTCCTCGCCCAGCACCGCGCGCAGTCCGGCGATGCACCAGTCCGGCACCGGAGCGCCACCGGAATAGATGCTCTCCAGCGACGCGAGCGGAGTCGGGTGGGCACGCAGGTATTCCAGTAGCGGGATGAGTACGGCGGGGGAGGCGAACATGGTACTCACCCCGAACTTCTCGATCGCGTCGGCCACATGCGCCGGATCGGTCGCGCCCACCTTGCTCGGGATGAGCGGCGGCAGCACGCAACGCGAGCCGAGCAGCAGATCCAGCACGCCGACCAGCGGAAGGGTGATCAAGGAGGCTTCCGGCGCCACCTCCCCGCGTGCTACATGCACCTGCTCCACCATCGCGGCCAGGTTGCCGTGTGTCAACTGCACGGCTTTGGCCGGGCCGGTGCTGCCGGTGGTGAAAGCGATGAGCAGCAAATCGTCCTCGGTGGCCGGGCGGCCCACGGGCATCGAGCCCGCGGGCGTGCGGCCCCAGTCCCGCAGCGACTCGCCGCGCCAGAACCAGCGTCTGCCGACCGTCACCACCGTGTGGACGGTGCGGAAGCCGCGCCGGAACAACACGCGCAGCGCATGCGCCTGCGGGATGCCGATGAACGCCTCGGCGTCCACGGCGCGCAAGCAGCGCAACATCTTTCGCACGCCCATGCCCGGGTCGATCACCACGGCCACCGCGCCGATCTTGAGCAGCCCGAACATGATCGCGTACAGCTCCGGGCTCGGCAGCACCAGCACGATGGTGCGCGTCCCGGTGCCGACACCCGACGCGGCGAGCCGCTGGGCGATCGTGTCCGACCACGCGTCCAGCTCGCGATAGGTCAGGTGCCGGTAGGCCGGCAGGCCATCGGGGCCGACCCCGTCCGCGTAGCGCACGGCCACCCGGGTGGGGTCGGTGCGGACGACCGCACGAAACCGATCGATGGCCTGCCAGTAGGTTCCCGTTGTCACGCAGGCGCCCCGGCGAAGACGGGCAGCCGGTAGAGCACCGCCGCCGCGGAGGGACCCGCGCCCGCCGCGACGAACAGCAGTTGGCGATGAGCGGCGAGGGTGTCGTCCGCTACCGCTTGGTCGTAGGCCGCGGTGAGCGTGGCCGTGTGCGGGTCGCCGTCGCGCAGATCCGGTGTGCGAACCGAGCTTTCGTCGATGCCGAGCGCGGCGGCCAGCTTCTTCGGGAACTCCGGGCTCGGCGTCGAGGCGATCAGCGCGATCTCGTCGAGTGAGGCGTGGTCGGATTCGGCGAGCGCCAGGCGCGCGGCGTCGACGGCCACCTCCAGCAGGCGGTCCTCGAAGCCGGGCTCGCGTTCCACCGTCATGGCGCCGCGGCCGGTGTTGCCCATGGTCGTCACGTCGACGTAGGCCTCGACCGCGGGCGTGCCCTCGCCCGCGACGGTGTGCACCCTGCCGAAGCCGGTCGGCTCGTCGGTGTGTTCGAGCAGCAGCGCCGCGCCGCAGGTGGCGTACGGGAACCGGTCGTCGCCGACGGAACGCAGCAGGGACGGATGGGTGTCGCCGGAGACGACGAGCACGTGCTCGGCGCTGCCGGTCTCCAGGACCGACGTGGCCACCTGCACCGCGTTGAGCACGCCGATCGCGCCGTTCATCAGATCGAACGAGAACGTCCTCGGGTCGTCCTTGGCGTACTCCAGGCCGATTCCGGCCGCTTTCTGGATCAGCGCCGACACCGCGGGCTCGACGGTGTTGGAATCCCGGAAGATACCCGCGTTGATCAGGAGGCCGACCTGGTCGGGACGAATGCCGGCACGCTCGAGGCACCGCTTGGCCGCGCGCCCGTTGTGCTCCACGATGCTGTTGGTGTCGCCGCCGCGGCTGATCGCGCTGGACTTGATACGCACACTCATGACCGGCCTCAGACCTTCAGCGACGAGATGGTGGTGGACAGGAACCCGGTAACGATGCCGGAAGCCGCGGGCACCAGCAGCAACTTCGAGCCCGCGGGGATGCTCTGCTCGCTGAGCTGATCGTGCAGCACGATGAAATGCGAAGTGGTGGAAGTATTTCCGTACTTCTCGATGACCCGCAGGTCCGGCGGCATCGGACTGCCGAACTCGCGCTCGGCGATCGCGTTCATCCACGGAATGGCGGTGGCGCCGAACTGATGGTGGATGACGTAGTCGAACTTCTCGTCGGCGAAGGTCTTGCCCTGCGCCTCGAGGAATTTCCGCTGGGTATTGGTGCCGAGCAGGAAGCGATCCTCGTTGTGCATCCTGCGGTTGTCGGTGTACATCGCGATGCCTTGCGTCTTGCCGCTCGGCATGCCCAGACACAACTGCGCGTATTCCGCGGCGGTCATCATTTCGATGTAGTGGATCATGTCGTTTTCATCGACCGCGCGATCCAGCACGATCGCGCATCCGGAGTCGCCGACGGACAGCGAAGCGAATTGCGGATCGTATTTCTGGGAAATCTCGGCAACTGCGGTCTCGGCGATCGGGGTAATGGCTTCACCACTGACCACGAGGCCATTGCGAACGGCGCCGGACCGGATCATCCGATCCAGGATGTACGTGCCGGTGAGCATTCCTGCACAGGCATTTGTGATATCGAATGTGATCGCGTTCTTGGCACCGATAAGGCGGCTTATCGAACCGGCGAACGACGGCTCCATGTACACCCTGGTCGCGTGCTTGCTCCGCGTGATCGAGGCGGAGATGATGACGTCGATCTCCTCCGGCGCATACTGTGACCTGGACAGACAGTCTTCCACAGCTTGCATGGCCAGTGTGAACGAGTCCTCGTGACTTTCCGGCCTGGTATCGCGGACCCGGCGCTCACGTACGCCGGTTATTTTCTCAAGATCGAATGAAGGCGGTTCTTTCAGCCCGGAAAGAAGCTCCTCCGTGGTGACGACTCTGGAAGGCAGATAGGCGCCGATGGATTCGAAACGAGAATGGGGAGACACGAGCGCTCCTGAAATCGTGGGGAAATACGGTTCCGGATCGACTCTGATCGTCGGTGCAGTGAACACTACCCGACAGTAACAACGAATGGCTATATCACCTTCGGGCCTTCCGTCTGAGACGGAAATCACTGCCGATGGTATCTGTTTCGTGAGGTATCACCAACCGGTGATCGGCTGGCTATGGCGTTCGCAGTATTGCGATGTGAGCTGCCGTTTCGGCTTGTCACGGTGTTTCGCGGCGCGGGCAGTACGTGGCGCCCCGGGTGGGCGAATGCGTCGCTTTCGGAATGGCAACCGATCGGCTATTGCCGAATGGCGGCAATGTGCGAGTACTCGGGGAGGCGTCTCTCTCGTCGGATGTGAGTGACTTCACTGCGAACCGTGCGTCCGGTGCGGGATCGGAGCGATGCGGCCAGTGCTCCGATACGCGCCGAACATCGCTGTGGCGCAGAAGGTTTGCTCGCTACTGGACGCACCGAACGATCCGAGCGACGCCGCGGTGTGGGCGGTCGCTGCTCGGCGGGGGTTGTAGCTCGACGGTGGAGATGGTCAGGGCGCGATCCCGGTGAGGGAGAAGAACTCCTGGCGAGAGCGGGCGTCGTCACGCAGTGTGCCGAGCATGGTGGAAGTGACCGTGGTCGTGCCGACCGCCTGCACGCCGCGCAGGGTCATGCAGGTGTGTTCGGCTTCGATGACGACCCCGACCCCTTTGGGGCTCAAATTCGTCGCCAGCCAGTCGGCTATCTGTTTGGTCAGTCGTTCCTGTACCTGGGGGCGGCAGGAGAAGTGCTCGACTATGCGGGCGAGCTTGGACAGTCCGAGGATGCGGTCGCCCGGTAGGTAACCGACGTGGGCGACTCCGACGAACGGCAGCAGGTGGTGCTCGCATACCGACCGCAACGGGATGCGGCGGGCCAGTACGAGCTCGTCGTAGCCCTCGTCGTTGGGGAAAGTGGTCAGGTCGAACGGGCGGGGAGTGAACAGTTCGGCGTAGGCGCGTGCCATGCGGCCCGGGGTGGCCTTCAGGTGTTCGTCGTCGAGGCCGACGCCGAGCGCGGAGAGGAACTCGCCGGCCGCACGCTCGGCGGCGGTCAGGTCGACGGTGGCGCCGGAGTCGTGGACGACTCGTAACGCGGAATGGGACATGAACGCTGGCTCCCCATGTCGAGGGCGGCCTCGTGGCGCACCGCCGTGGCTGGTCCGAATGCGGTCGGCTGATTACGCCAATTATTATTGGCTAAATTGTCCGAGGTGGTCAAGAGCTGGGCATATATCGCATCACACGTATTTCAACTAGTGTGGTAAGTGCTATCGTGATCCTGTGACCAGCGATGCGGCGATCGGTGCAGTGGCCGCCCTCGACGACGAACTGCGGCGCGGGATGTATCGGTTCATCCGGCGCGCCCGTCGCCCGGTGACCCGGGACGAGGCCGCCGAGCAGGTGGGGATATCCCGCAAGCTGGCCGCGTTCCACCTGGACAAGCTCGTCGAGGCCGGGTTGTTGCGGGCCCGCTACGAGCAGGTCGGCGGCGTCCGGCGGGTCGGGCGCACGCCGAAGGTCTACGAGCCCGCCGACACCGAGGTCCAGGTCAGCATTCCCGAACGCCGCCACCAGGTGCTCGCGGAGATACTCGCCGACGCCGTCCTCGCCGAGTCGGCCGACGAGACCTCGCGGGAGGCCGCGATGCGGATAGCCCGCGATCGCGGCGCCGAACACGGACAGGCGTTACGGCAACAGCTCCGGCCGGGACGCCTCGGCGCCGAACGTGCGCTGACCCTGCTGCAGTCGACGCTCACCGATCAAGGCTTCGAACCCGGCCGGGAAAGCGCGGGATGTCTGCGCCTGCGGAACTGCCCGTTCCATCCACTCGCGGCCAAGGCTCCGGACCTGGTGTGCGGAATCAACCACGCCTACCTGCGGGGCTTTCTGAACGGCCTGGAAGCCGACACTGTGACGGCGATGCTCGCGCCGGCGGCGGGCGAATGCTGCGTCGAGCTGCGTTCGACCGGCGGCCGCGTGTGATCGATCACCGGCCCGGAGCGGCCGGTCGGCCACGTTCACGTGGCGCCCGTCGAGCCGCATGGTCCGATCGGGCGCTCGGCGTCCGGAGCTAGGCTTCGGTGCTCAGCGAGGAGCGCGCTGTGGCGATCCGTTCGAGCACGTCGGACGTGTGCGCGTCGAAACGCTCTCGGGAGACCGGGATCTCGCCGTCGAGCCACGGGCGATAGAGATAGGCGAGCGCACCGAAGATGGCGCTGGCGTTGAGTTCGTGATCGTGCTCGTCGGGCATCGGCTCGGTGTAGTCGCCCGCGCTGATGACCAACGCGATCGGCGCGGTGAAAAGGCCGATGAGTTCATAGGCGCGCGGCAAGAGCACGGGCGTGGCCTGCGACTCGACGAACATGATTCGCCCGCGGCGGCGGTCCTCCAGCAGATAGTCGGTGAAGACGGCGACCATGTGGCGGAACATCGCGTCGCGCTCGACGGGTGCGTTGGGCAGCTCGTCCAGCAACCGGTCGCGCGCGCCCAGTACCACGGTGTCCAGCACGGTCGTCAGCAGCGCGTCCAGGTTCGGAAAGCTCTCGTAGAAGTAGCGCTCGGTGAGTCCGGCCTGACGGCAGACACCTCGCATGGACGTCTCGGCCGCGCCCACGGTGGCCATCAGTTCCGTGCACGCCTCGATCAGCTGTTCCCGGCGCGCGGCGACGCGATCGGCGGGGGATTGCCCGCGCCAGCGGCGCATGCCCGGAATCGACCCGTCGGCTTCGTCCATGGCCGTCATCCTCTCATAGCGGCCGAATTGACATCATGTGATGTTGACAGCATGTGATGTCACCAATACATTGCGAAGACCACCGATCGATCACGAGGGGTGCGAGATGGGTTCTGCCGTATATGCCGACCAGACACACGCCATCAACGCGCGGGCCGTGGAGTTCGACTTCGCCACCGTGCCGATGCATTACATCCCCGGCGAGGCGATGGCCACCCACATCATCAACGTGATGCACCTGGTGCTGCCCGAAGGCGAGCGCGCGATGGCGCAGGCGCTGGCCGAGGCACTGCCGCTGATCGACGACGAGCGGTTACGCGAGGAAGTCCGCGGCTTCATCGGCCAGGAATCCATGCACGCCAGTTCGCACGAGAAGGCGCGCGAACAGTTGGAGCGGCTCGGCCTGGAGGTCGGCCCGATGGTCGACCGGGTCACCTGGCTGGTCGACCGGATACTCGGCGACCACGGGCTGTCCGGCCGGGCCAAGCGGGAGTGGTTGTGCGAGCGGCTGGCGTTGTTCGCGGGCATGGAGCACTACACCGCGGTCATCGGGGAGTGGCTGCTCACCAACGACAAGCTCGAGGCCAAGGGCATGCACCCGGCGATGCTGGATCTGATCCGCTGGCACGGCGCGGAGGAGGTCGAGCATCGCAGCGTCGTCTACGACGCGTACATGCACGTCGACGGCGGATACGCGCGCAAGGCGCGGCAGGCGCTGCTGGCCAGCGCGGGCTTGCTCGTCTTGTTCGTCATCTCCGGGGGCTACCTGTTCCACAAGGACCCGTCGAAGCACAAAGGCCGATTCTGGCCACTCCAAATGGCCAGCGCCTCGGTGCGCGGTGTGGTGCCGAGCTTCACGACCTTCTTCACCGAGATTCCGCGTTACCTGCGGCCGGGCTTCCACCCGTCGCAGCTCGGCCCGATGGACAACGCCCTGCGTTACCTCGCGCAGTCGCCCGCGGCACGGGCGGCGCGAGGGTGACCGCCGTCGAGCGGTTCCAACCAGGGCCCGCACTGCGCCTGATCGGCTCGGCGGCCGACGCCTACAAGCGGCTGTTCGTGGAAGGCGACGCCGCGCGACTGCTCTCGCGCCCGGATCCGGTCCGCCGCACCGGCTACGAATTCGAGGTGGTCGTCGACCGGATCGGCCAGGAGGCCGACGGTGTGGTGAGCTTGTGGCTGCGCCACCCCGAGGGCGGCCCGCTGCCCGCGTGGACGCCCGGCGCGCATCTGGATGTCTTCCTGCCCTCCGGTCGCCAGCGGCAGTATTCGCTCACCAACGACCCCGCCGACCGCGGGTTCTACCGCATCGCGGTCCGTTTCATCGCCGACGGCGAGGGCGGCTCCGCGGAGATCCATCGGGATCTGCGGGTGGGTGACCGCCTGGGCGTGCGCGGGCCGCGCAACGCGTTCCCCTTCGTCGCCGCGCCGTGTTATCTGTTCGTCGCGGGCGGCATCGGGATCACGCCGATCCTGCCCATGGTCGCCGCGGCCGAGCATGCCGGGGTGCCGTGGCGGTTGATGTACCTGGGCCGTTCCAGGACGCGCATGCCGTTCCTGTACGACCTGGCCCGCTACACCGGCGGTGACGTGGTGGTGCGGCCGGACGACGAGTTCGGCGTACCCGACGCGCGGATGATCTTCGAGCAGACGCCGCCCGGCGCCGCGGTCTACGTCTGCGGGCCGCCGCCGCTGGCCGAGGCCGCGCGCGGGGTGCTCGCGCTGCACGATCCCTCGGCCTCGCTGCACACCGAGCGGTTCTCGCCGCTGCCCGTGCGGGACGGGGAGCCGTTCCGGATCAGGTTGCGTCGCAGCGGGTTCGACGTGGAGGTCGCCGCCGACGAGTCCGCGCTCAGCGCGATCCGCCGCGTGCTGCCCGGCGTGGCCTACTCCTGCGGGCAGGGTTTCTGTGGCACCTGCAAGACCCGGGTGCTCGCGGGCGCGGTGGAGCACCGGGACCGGTCGCTGCTCGAGTCCGAGCGCGCGGAGGCGATGCTGACCTGCGTCTCCCGCGCGCACGGCGGCGAACTCGAACTGGATCTGTGAGCTCGGCGGGCAACGACGCCCGCGGGTGGGAGGAGGACATGGCAGTGGCTGCGCATCCGGAGCATGTCCCGATCGCGGTGATCGGAGCCGGGATAGCCGGAATCGGTCTGGCGGTCGCGCTGCGCGAGGCGGGTATCGAGGATTTCGTGCTGCTCGAGCGCGCCGACGATCTCGGTGGCACCTGGCGGGCGAACACCTATCCGGGCTGTGCCTGCGACGTGCCCTCGCATCTGTATTCGTATTCCTTCGCGCCCAATCCGAATTGGTCGCGCACCTACGGGTCGCAGCCGGAGATCCTCGCCTACCTCCGCTCGGTCGCGACGCGCCACGACGTGGTGCGCCACATGCGGTTCGGCGTCGAGCTGCTCGAGGCGCGCTGGGACGAAGCGGCCACGCGGTGGCGGCTGCGCACCGATCGCGGCGATCTGACCGCGGACGTACTGGTCTCCGCCGTCGGGCCGTTCAGCGAGGCGCGGATCCCGCGGCTGCCGGGCGCGGAGACCTTCGAAGGGGCGCAATTCCATTCACTGCACTGGGACCACGAGCACGATCTCACCGGCGAGCGCGTCGCGGTGATCGGCACGGGCGCGTCGGCCGTCCAATTCATCCCCGAGATCCAACCGCTGGTGGGCGAGTTGACCGTGTTCCAGCGTTCGGCGCCGTGGATCGTGTCGCGGTTGGATCGCCGCACGCTGCCCGCCGAACGCGCGCTGCTGCGCCGGGTGCCCGCGCTCGGCCGCGCGCTGCGCGGCCTGTACTACACCGGCATCGAAGGGTTCGGTCTGGTCGGCTTCGTGGACAAGCGATTCCGCCATCCGTACGAGGCGCTCGGCAGACTCCAGCTGCTGCGTCAGGTGCGCGATCCCGAGCTGCGGCGCAAACTCACCCCTGACTATGTGATCGGATGCAAACGTGCGATCTTCTCCGACGCCTACTATCCGGCGCTGACCCAACCGAACGTCGAGGTGGTGACCGAGGGCATCCGAGAGATCCGCGCCGGGTCGATCGTCACCGCCGACGGCGCGGAGCACCCTGTGGACACGATCATCTGGGGTACCGGATTCGGTGTTCCCCCCGCCGTTTTCGATCGGGTGCACGGAATCGGCGGGCGCTCCATCGGTGAGCGGTACCGGGAGCGGCCGAGCAGTTACCTCGGCACGACCATGGCCGGGTTCCCGAACTTCTTCTGCACGCTGGGTCCGTTCGGGGCGGCGGGCAATCAGTCCGCCATCTATATGATCGAGGCGCAGGTGCGCTATATCGTCGATGCCGTGACCACCATGCGTGCGCAGAACATCCAGCGGATCGATGTGCGCGAGGAGGTGCAGCGTGCCTTCCTCGACGAGGTGACCGAGCGCAGTCGCGACACCGCTTGGCTGACCGGCGGTTGCCGCAGCTACTACCAGACCGCCGACGGCGGCAACGCGGGGCTGTACCCGAACTGGAGCTTCGAGTATCGCAGGCGCACAAGTCGTTTCGATCACGAGTCCTACCGGCTGCGGGCGGGGTGAGCGCCGTGGTCGTCGACCTGCTGCGTCAGCTTCTCTCCCCGCCCGCCGAGCACCTGGATGTCCGCGACCGGGTGGTGGTGATCACCGGCGCGGGCACCGGCATCGGCCGGGCACTGGCCGAAAAGCTCTACGCCTCTGGCGCTTCGGTGGCGCTGATCGACATCGACGAGGCCACCGCCGCGGCCGTCGGGCGCTCGATGGGGGAGCGGGCGCTGGTCGTGCGCGCGGACGTCTCCGATCGAATCGGGATGCGCGAAGCCATCTCCCGAGTGCGCGAGCGGTTCGGACGGATCGATGTCGTGGTGGCCAACGCGGGTGTGGTACCCGAGCCCGCGACCATCCGGACGATGAATCCCGGCGACTTCGATCGGGTCATCGGCATCAACGTGACCGGCGTGTTCAACACTGTGCATCCGGCGCTGGACGACATCGTCGCCGCGAAAGGGCACGTGGTGGTGGTCTCCTCCGCCGCGGCGTTCGCGCCGGGCATGGCCGGTTCGCCCTACATGGTCAGCAAGGCCGCCGTCGAGCAGTTCGGGCGGGCGCTGCGGGTGGAGCTGGCCGCGGTCGGCGCGACCGCGGGCGTGGCGTACTTCGGCATCGTCGACACCGCGATGACCCACGGCACCCTCGATGAAGACGATCTGGGCGCCGATCTGGGCGCGTTGCTGCCGTGGCCGCTCAACCTGCGCATCACCGTGCGCGACGCGGCGGAATCCATCGCCGACGGCATCGCCCGTCGCGCCGCGCGCACCATCGCGCCGCCACAGTGGGAGCCCTACGCGTTGTTCCGCGGGGCGATCAACGTGGTGCTGGACAGCAGGCTGGCCCGGGACCCGCGCGTGCACGACCTGATCCACCGGGTCGAACAGCGCGTCCTCGACAGCCGCCCCGTCACCCCGGTTCCGCGCTGACGCGCGGGCCGGGCTATGGCTCGGCGGGGAAGATCGTGGGCAGCGTCAGCGCGTATTCCACATCGGCTCGCGTGCCGAGCGTCGTGAGCAGCACCCGGATCATGGTCAGGCGTGCCGCCGCGACGGTGTCCGCGTCCGGCTCGGCGCCGGGTGCGGTACCGGCGGAAATCCGGTAGACGACGTACTCGCACAGGTGCAGCGCGGCGTCCAGGTCCAGCGGGCTCGGCACCGGACGGCCCAGCCCGGCGAACGTCTCGCGTACCAGCGCGCGGATGTCGTCGAGCGCGCGCTCCCGGTATACCGACACCGGCGAGCCCGGATCGTGCAGCTCGGCGAACAGCGGCCGCAGCATGGGGCCGTGCCCGCGCGCCCAGCCCAGGTAGGCGTCGATCAATCGGATGCCCAGCTCGACCGGCTCGTCGGTGCCCGTCAGCGCCGTGCGGATGCCGCCGACCAACCCGTCGTTGGAACTGTCGAGCACCGCGAGCAGGGGTTCGTTCGCGTTGGCGAAGTAGCGGTAGAAGGTCGGCCGTGCCAACCCGGCCTGCTCGATGATCTGCGCGACGCTCAGCCCGCGGGAACCGGTGCGGGTGAACACTTCCGCCGTCGCCAGCACGATCCGGGCGCGCACCTCTTCGGCCTGTTCCGGAGTCTGCGGCGGTCTGCCGCGCCGTGCGGCCGTCGACTCAGCGGGCATGGTGCCACCTCACAAAGCGGCCCCCGGGATACCTGTGCGCCACGACGAACAGCTTGACACGAGCAGTGACATAGACATTAATCTAACACCACTGTTCATTTAATGGGGCGCGCACGCGGCCCACCGTCCTCGAGAGGGCCGAACATGACCACCGCCTCCCACCCGGTCACCGCCGACGCGCTGCCCTCCGCGCTGGTGCTGCCGTTGCTCGCGCACGCCGTCGCCGGCGGCGCCCCCGCGGTCGAAGTGTTCGCGCCCGCGACCGGCGCGAAGATCGCCGACCTGCCGCAGTCCTCCACCGCCGATATCGAGACCGCGTTCGCCACCGCCCGCGAAGCGCAGCGCCAGTGGGCGCGGCGTCCGGTGCGGGAAAGGGTCGCGGTGCTGCGCCGGTTCCACGACATCGTGCTGGCCGAGCAGGACACCATCCTGGACATCGTGCAGACCGAGACCGGCAAGGCACGGGCGCACGCGTTCGACGAGGTCGGCGACGTGGCCGTGAACGCCAGGTACTACGCCTCGGTGGCCGGGCGGCTGCTGGCCACCCGCAAGCCGCGCGGAGTGCTTCCCGTGCTCACCCAGGTCGACGTGCTGCACCGGCCCAAGGGCGTGGTGGCGGTGATCTCGCCGTGGAACTACCCGCTGGCCCTGGCGGTCTCCGACGCGCTGCCCGCCCTCGTCGCGGGCAACGCGGTGGTGGCGCGCCCGGACAACCAGACCGCGCTGACCGCGTTGTGGGCCATCGATGCCGCCGTGCGCGCCGGACTGCCGCGTGGGCTCTGGCAGGCGGTGCTCGGCCGCGGTTCGGTGATCGGCGGCGACGTGATCGCCCGCGCCGACTACGTCGACTACACCGGCTCCAGCGCCACCGGGCGCACCATCGCCCAGCAGGCGGGCGAGCGGCTGATCGGCTACTCCCTCGAACTGGGTGGCAAGAACCCGCTGCTGGTGCTCGCCGACGCGGACGTCTCCCGTGCCGCCAAGATCGCCATCCGCGCCTGCTTCGCCTCGGCCGGGCAGCTGTGCGAGTCGATGGAACGGATCTACGTACACGACAGCGTCTATGACCGCTTCGTCGCCGAATTCGTCGGGCACGTCGAGGCCATCGAACTCGGCGGCGGGCTGAACTACGACAGCGACATGGGTTCGCTGACCTTCCAGCGTCAGCTGGACACGGTGCTGGCGCACGTGAACGACGCGGTGGCCAAGGGCGCCACGGTGCTGGCGGGCGGTCGCGCGCGCCCGGACCTCGGCCCGTACTTCTACGAGCCCACGGTGCTGGCGGGCGTGCGGCCGGGCATGACGGTGCATCGCGAGGAGACCTTCGGCCCCGTGGTCTCGATCTACCGTGTGAGCAGCGACGACGATGCCGTTGCGCAGGCCAATGACACCGCCTACGGCCTCAACGCCAGCGTGTGGACCAAGGACACCGCCCGCGGCCGTGCGGTGGCGGCCCGGATCAACGCGGGCTCGGTGAACGTCAACGAGGGCTTCATCGCCGCGTGGGGCAGCGCCGACGCGCCATCGGGTGGGCTCGGCATCTCCGGCACGGGGCGCAGGCACGGTCCCGAAGGCCTGCTCAAGTACATCGACACCCAGACCATCGCGGTGCAGCGGGTGCTGCCCATCGCGCCGCTGCCCGGCATGTCCGAAGCGCTCTGGGCCAAGACCATGACGCTGTACTTCGGCGTCATGAAATCGCTTCGGCAGAAGTAACTCGCAGGACTCACGGATCAGGAAGCGGTACGGATGAAACTGGACACGGTGGCGGGCAAGAGGGTCCTGGTCACGGGGGCCGCGATGGGCCTCGGCAAGCTGTTCGCCGAGCGTGCGGTGCGCGAAGGCGCCGCGGCGGTGGTGCTGTGGGACATCAACGAGGCCGCGCTGAAGGAGACCGCCGCCGAGCTGACCGGCCGCGGCAGCGCCGTGCATCATCACGTGGTCGACGTGGCCTCGGCCGAGTCGATCACCGAGGCGGCGGCAAGCGTGCGCGAGCAGGTCGGCGGCATCGACATCCTGGTCAACAACGCGGGCATCGTGCGCGGCAACAGCTACTTCTGGGAAACCGACAACCGCGCCGACATCGACAAGACGATGGCGATCAACTCGCTCGGACCGATGTACGTCACGCTCGAATTCCTGCCCGCGATGGTCGCCGGATCCACCGAGGCGCGAGTGTTGACCATCGCTTCCTCGGCGGGCCTGGTGTCCAACCCGCGCATGAGCGTCTACGCCGCGTCCAAGTGGGCGGCGCTGGGCTGGTCGGACTCCGTGCGGATCGAGCTGGAACAGGCCGGCCACGACCACGTGAAGATCACCACGGTCTGCCCGACCTACATCAACACCGGAATGTTCGACGGCGCCAAGGGATTCCTGTTCACGCCGATCCTGGACCAGCAGAAGGTGGTCGACACCTCGTGGCGGGAGATGAAGAACGGCGCCCCGCTGCTCGTACTGCCGTGGACCTCACGCTTGAACAAGGCGCTCTCCGGCCTGCTGCCGATCAAGCTGCGCGACCTGTTCCTCGACACGGTCGGCGTCTACCACTCGATGGACCAGTTCACCGGCCGCAAGAAGTAGCGCGGCATCCGGGTCCGGAGCCGGGCGGTGCGCCGTCGTCACCGGGGGCGGGTGCCGATGACCACGGTCGCGTAGTGCTCGTCCGACTCCGCGACGCGCCCGGCGAGGCCGTGCTCGGCCAGCACGTCGAGCGCGATCGGCGCTTGGTCCTCGCTGGACTCCACAAGCAGGTGTCCGCCCGGGGCCAGCCACTCGGCAGCATCGGCCGCGACCCGGCGGAAGACATCCAATCCGTCCGGGCCGCCGTCGAGGGCGGTGCGCGGCTCGTGATCGCGTGCCTCCGGCGGCATCCGCGCGATCATCTCCGAGGGGACGTAGGGGGTGTTGCAGAGCAGGACGTCGACGCAGCCGCGCAATTCCTCCGGCAAGGGCTCGAAGAGGTCCCCTTCGTAGACCGGGGCGCCGAGCGGGGTGAGGTTGCGGCGGGCGCACGCGACCGCGACCGGATCGATGTCGGCGGCGGCCAGCGTGATCGCGCGGCCCGCGTCGGCGGCGGCCCGCGCCGCAGCGAGGCCGAGGGCGCCTGAGCCACAGCACAGATCGACCACCACCGGATGGCCAGTGCGGTCGCGGATCAACTCGACCGCGAGATCGACGAGGAACGCGGTGCGCTGCCGTGGCACGAAGACGCCGGGCGACACCGCGACCCGCAGTCCGTGGAACTCCGCCCAGCCGAGCAGGTGCTCGAGCGGACTGCCGGTGACGCGCCGGGCGACCAGCGATTCGAGGGGTACACCGGTCTCTGCGGCGGCGGCCGTGAGCAACCGCGCCTCGTCCTCGGCGAACACGCAGCCCGCCGCCCGGAGCCGAGCCACCACGTCGGTACTTCCCGCTGACGTCACCGGGCCATCCTGCCGCGCGCCCGCGTGACGCCGCCAACAAATTTCCCGGGCGATCGGGACCGGCGTTTCGGACGCGGGTCCCGATCGGCCCGGAGTCAGCGTGCCGTGTCGAGCTGGAAGGTGCGGGTGGCGTCGAGGTAGATGCCGCGCTGGCCCGCTCGGCCCGGCGGCGGCAGCTGCGAGACCAGCTGTTCGAGCGAGGTCGTCGCGCCGACGACCCTGGTGCCCGCGACGATGAAATCCGCCACGGCGCGGCGGATGTGATTGGGCGAGGTGACCACGATCGCGCTCGTCGCGCCCACGTCCCGCAGCAGCCTCGTGCTGAACAGGGCGTTCTGCACGGTCGAGCCCGCGCGGCTCTCCACGTGGACGCGCGTGGGCGGCACGCCGTGGGTGACCAGCCAGTCGCGCATGGCCTCGGCCTCGGTGATGCCGTTCTGCGGATTGCCGCCGGTGACGACGATCGGCGACAACGGCGCGGCGATCGACTGCAACCAGGCCGCGGTGAGCCGGTTCACCAGTTCGGGACGCAGCGCCCCGTCCGGGAGCAGGCCGTAGCCGAGCACGACGATGCCGGTCTGCGGCCCCGCCAGCGCGGGCAGCGGGTTCGGCAGGGTGCCCACCGCGGCGCGGATGGCGCCGAGCACGTTGTCGGTGCCCTGTGCCAAGCCCGGATCGACCGCGTGCAGCCGGGCCATGGCGTCCACCAGCGCGGGCAGGTCACCGGCGTAGTCCGACCAGATCGCCTGCAGGGCCAGTGCTTCGGCGTCGGCGGGGTCGGCGCCGATCAGATTGCGCAGGTCGGCGCGGCCCGCGTTGTCGTCGCCGTTGGCGAAGTGCCGCTGGGCGGAGTTGTAGAGGGCGTCCGTTTCCGGCGCGGCGTGCGCGGGGACACCGGCGAGCCCGGTGAGCGAGAACGCGGCGAACGACGCCGCGACGAGAGATTTCCAATGCCTCGAGATCATCACTACAGTCGTCACCTTTCCGCTGCGGAACGGGTTGGCACGTGCTAGCAGTTAGCTGGGGCAAGCAGGAATTACCATACGGCCGAAGTTCCCGGCGATCCGGCAATTGGCGAACGGGTCATGCGCCGTCGTCACGGCTATGTGTGCTCGGCGGAACGACAGGTCGCGAAATCCGCTGTCGGCGATTTTCGATGCCGAGTCGGCACGTTTCGATCTTCGCTCGGTACCAAGAAGACGTTCAGTTCGGCGCAAGGCGGGCTGCCATGGCAATGCTCGTCCGTGTCGCTCCGCTCGACCCCTGGCGGCCCGAGGGTGGACGAGTGCCTTCCGGCGTGTCGAACGGTCTTCGTTGGGTTCGCCGAGCGTCCGCCCGCGGTTCGGCGTTCGATTGCCTTCCATTAGCTCAACTCGACGTGGGCGCGGGAGGGATTCGTCAGGCCGCGCCCGTTAGGCTGTGTCAACGTGGATACCGTTTCGCTGTCCGGCAAGGAACTCGCCGCCGCCATCAACGCCGACACCAAGGCCCGCGCCGCCGCGCGCACCGAAGGCGGCGCCGCTCCGCGTCTTGCTCTGGTCGTTGCGAACGACGACCCCGCGAGCGCCTGGTATGTGAACTCACTTCGCAAAGCGGCCGAACGACTCGGAATCGCTTGCGACACGGTCGATCTGGGTGCAGCGGCCGGTGCGGCGGAGATCCGTGCCGAGCTCGCCGCGCGCGGTGCGGATCCGGCGACCGACGCGATCATGCTGCAGACCCCCCTCCCGAAGGGCGTCACCCTCGACGACGTGAGTTCCGCGATCGTCGCGTCCAAGGACGTCGACGGCGTCAGCCCGTTGTCGCTCGGCCTGCTGGCGGCCGGGCTGGACGGCTTCGTCCCCGCCACCTCCGAGGCCGTGGTCGAACTGCTCGAGCACCACCAGATCCCGCTGGCAGGCCGCCACGTCGCGGTCGTCGGCCGGTCGAACGTCGTCGGGAAGCCGCTCGCTCAGCTGCTGCTGGCGAAGGACGCGACCGTCACGGTGTGCCATTCCCGCACCGCCGACCTCGCCGCCGTCACCGCCGCCGCCGACATCGTCGTCGCCGCGGCGGGCCGCATCGGCCTGATCTCCGGCAAGCACGTCCGGGAGGGCGCGGTGGTCATCGACGTCGGCACCAACGAGGCCCCCGACGGCAAGATCGTCGGCGATGTCGACGCGGACTCGGTACGCGGCAAGGCCGCCGGGCTCAGTCCCGTCCCCGGTGGCGTGGGCCCGGTCACCACAGCCCTCCTCATGCGCCACGTGGTCACCGCCGCCGAATCCGACTGACCGGGCGCTCTCGCGCCTGCGGAGAGCTGCCTAATGGGTGCGGTCGGACGTAGTCCGTCCTCAGCTCGCGCATGGCCGGAGCGAAGGCGGAGGTACGCAGTTCGCGCATGGCCGGAGCGAAGGCGGAGGTACGCAGTTCGCGCATGGCCGGAGCGAAGGCGGAGGTACGCAGTTCGCGCATGGCCGGAGCGAAGGCGGAGGTACG
>NZ_JBFAXY010000014.1:0-8376 GCF_040681035.1 Nocardia sp. NPDC051911 | reverse complement strand
GCGGAGGTACGCCTAACCGCGGGCGATGGCGCTGATGAGAGTGCGCTCGCCGTCCTTGGTGGTGGTGACGATCTGCGGATTGTAGGTCACCGGTTGCTGTCCTGGGCGGTGCTCGGTGATCACCACGATGTACTGGCCCGCGAAGGCGCCGGGACTGATCGCGACACAGTGGGTGGTGCCCGTCGGAATGCTGTCGATGCCGCGCTGGATCGCGTCGGCTGCTTGTACGGCGGCGTCCGCGGTGGTGGTGGCGCGGACCTGCTCGCCGGACCGGTCCACGTAATAGGCGTGCTGAAAAGCGAAGATCACCGCGGGACCGGAGTCGAATCCGCCGACGCCGTTGCCCTGGATCCGGTTGCCCACCCGCTCGGCGGGGCACTGCGCGGTCGGTGCGGCGGGCGTGGTGGCCTGCGCGGACGGAACCGGTGCGGCGGCCTGCCGATCGGGGCCGCCGGTCCCGACCAGCACATAGGCCACGAGGGCCAGCGCGGCGATACCGAGTATGCCGAGCAGTGGCACCACCCATCGCCGTGAACGCGGCGCGGGCGAGCGGTCGATCAGCCCGGCGAATTGGTCCTCGTACAGCTCCGGTTCGGGTTCCGGCGGCTGCGCGGGTTCGGACGGCGGCACGGGCGGCCGATTCACCCACGCGGCCCACTCGCCGCGGTAGTCCTCGCCGGACGGCGCCTGTACCGGCCGCTCGGCGCTGTAGGGATGCCCCCGGTCGTATCCGGGTCGTGCGCTCATCTCCGGTCGATCCATCGCCCCACCCTTCATCAGGTCCCCGTCAGATTAACCGCATCGTCCCGAGCCGGGAACGCCCTGCCGCGTTCACAATTGAGCCGTCCCGCCCCTCGGAGGGTACCGCCCGGTACGTCGATCCGGCGCACGTGTGCCGCGCCGTCCCCGCCCGGCTCGCTGATTCGCGCCGACCGCCACCGAGTCGCACGACGCCGTTTCGCGGCGCCGAGAGTGCGAGCGCCGTTGCCCGAGAGACATTTCGGGAAGCGGTACTACCGCAGTAGATCCAGCCATTCGTGCTCGGGATAGTGGTCGGTCACGTAGGTCCGCACCACCGCGCGCTGTGCGGCGCTCAGCTCCGGCCAGGTCCGCTCGAGATCCACGCGGTCTTTCGGCCTGCGCTGCTTGGCCTTGAAGATCAGCACCAGCTCCGGGTTGAGGTATCGGATGCCGTCGTCGGCGATCCAGGTCACCTCGTCGAGCGGTGCGACCATGGAGCGATCGCGCCGGTTGACCCATGCCCCGTCCTGTCCCGGATTCAGCAGAAGGTCGATCAGCCACGGGGATCGAGCGTTCGCGCGCAGCCACACCTGATCGGCGCTCTCGGCTACGTCAGGGTAGCGCTCGTCGACGGGGCGGATGCCGTCCGGGCCCGCCGACCAGATGTGCAGGCGGCCGCGCGCGGCGGTGCGCAGGGCGGGCAGATCGGCACGGAACATCGCCACGTCCACGTCGCTGTGCCGCCGCCGGGTGCCGGTGCAGGCGTCGATCGCCCAGCCTCCCGCGATCCACCAGGGAGCGTCGATGTCGCCGAGTATCTCGCCGACATCGCCCGGCGTGACGAATGCCCACGGGCCCCAAAGATCTTGGAAATCGGCTTCTTTCGTGTCACGAGGCGGCGGGATCGGAAACTCGCGCAACGGTGGCCCTCCCTCGGGTACGTCTTCCGAACGCTACTCGGAGGAGGGCGCCGTTCACCAATGCGTGACGACCGGGTCGCCGACGCCGATCGTGTGATAGACCCATTCGGCGTCGTCGGGAGCGAGGTTGATGCAGCCGTGGCTGACGTTCGAGTAACCTTGCTGGTCCACCGACCACGGAGCCGAGTGGATGAAAACACCGCCCCACGTGAGCCGTTCGGCGAACTCGCCGTTGATGATGTAGCCTTCCGGCGAACTCAGCGGAATGCCGATGGTGCGGGAGTCGAACACGACGGACCGGAATTTCTCCAGAACCGGCCATGTGCCGGTGGGCGTTTCGTATCCGGGCTTGCCCATCGAGGCGGGCATCGTCCGGACGACGGTGCCGCCGACGGTGAGCGTGAACGTGTGCGCCGACATATTCGCTTCGCCGAAAACGCCTGCGTTGGTGGTGAATTCCGTGCGCACGCCGCCGACCGAGACGAGGATGTTCGAACCCGCGGGCAGGAACCCGGTGGGCGTCCACGTCACTTCGCGATCGTCGGTCCACGCGAATGTGCCCGGCAGTGGCCGGGTCGTTCTGATGTCGATGGATTGTTCCGTCTGCGCGCGATTCGCGACAGGTGCGGCGAAACGAACGGTCACGGGCTGGGCCACGCCCACCACCTGGCCGTTCGAGGGTCCGATCGCCGCCACCGCGGGCGTCGACGGCTTTCCGATCATCGTCGCTGTCGCCGCGCCCGACCCGAACGCGGCCAGTGCCACGATCACGGTCGCGAGGAACAGGTACCGAATGGCGCTCCTCATGGCGTCCACCCCTTCGAGCTGGTGTGGTAGGCAAGAGACAGTCTAAGCCCCCATGATCAACTCGGCCACGGATAGAACTTGGTCCGTGGTCCAGTTGTGATCCGGGGACACGCCCACCACTGAGCGCTTACCCCGCGGGGTCGCGTCGAAACGGGCACACGTACCGGTACCAGGGCTCCGGCTAGGGTCAGCGCGCGCCGCCGACGGGCAGCGGTTCCGGCGCGGCCGCCGCTCGCGCGTCGAAATCCGCTCGGGCGGAGAGGATCCGGTCCTGGTGCTCGACGGCCCAGATGCCCATGGCATGCGTGATCGCGCCGATGCTCGCGCCGAGTTCGGTGAGCGAGTACTCCACGCGGGGCGGCACCGTGGGGTAGACCGCGCGGTGCACCAGCCCCTCGCGCTCCAGGGCGCGCAGCGTGCGGGTGAGCATCTTCTGGGTGATGCCGTCCAGGCGGCGGCGCAGCTCGTTGAAGCGGATCGGCCCGCCGTGGCCGCGCAGCACGCCGAGCACGAGCATCACCCATTTGTCGGCGAGCACGGTCAGCACTTCTCGTGCGGGGCAGCGGTGCAAGTAGTTGTCGACCAGGCTGCCGGCCGCGGGCCGGTCACAGGCAGTATCCATTGGGTACCTCGGTATCAAGAAGGTGCCTTCTTTCCGAAAGGTACCACGAGTGGCCAGAATCGGTGCATGCTCGCAATCACGCAATACGCGTTCGGTGGCCCGGAAGTGCTCCAAGTGGTCGAGGTGGATCGGCCGCGGCCGGGTCCGAAGGAGGTGCTGGTGCGGGTCGCCGCGACCAGCGTCAACGCCGCCGACTGGAAGGTGCGCGCCGGGCTGGTCGGGCGGCTCGGCGATCCACCGCTGACGCTGGGGCTCGACGTGTCGGGTGTCGTGGCCGAACTCGGACCCGGTGTGGACCGGTTCGCGGTCGGTGATCCGGTATACGGCATGGTCTTCGGCGGCGCGAACGCGGAATACGTTGTGGCGCAAGCGCACGCCCTGGCGCCGAAGCCGAGGAACCTCGACCTGGTGCACGCCGCGGCGCTGCCGACGGCGGCGCTGACCGCGTGGCAGGCGCTGGCCGCGCTCGGAGCGGGGCAACGCCTGCTGGTGCACGCCGCCGCGGGAGGCGTCGGGCATCTGGCGGTGCAGATAGCCCGGCATCGGGGCGCCTACGTGATCGGCACCGCACGCGCGGTCAACCACGAATACCTGCGCGGACTCGGCGCCGACGAGGTGATCGACTACACCGCGGTCGATTTCGGCGCCGCGGTGCGCGACGTCGACGTCGTGCTCGACCTGGTCGGTGGAGCGTACGGTTCTCGCTCGGTCCCGGTGCTCCGGCCCGACGGCAGATTGATCGACACGCAGGGTTCGGATGCGGAAGCCGATCCGCGTTACGAGCGGTTCTATGTCGAACCGTCCGGGGTATCGCTGCGCGAGATCACCACGATGGTCGAGCGCGGTCATCTGCGCGCGACCATCGACCAGGTGCTACCGCTCGCGGATGCCGCGAAGGCGCACGAACTCAGCGAGTCCGGACGGGTGCGCGGCAAGATCGTGCTGGTCGCTTGGAACCCGCCCGCCTGACGGGGCCGGGCCGCGGCCCGCGCGAGCGAGTCAGCGGCGAACGGCGTGCACGACGTCGGCGTGCAGGGCGTCCGCCCGCGCGGTGAGCTCGTCGATCCGCACCAGGACCGCGGCGAACCGGTCGCCCTCGGCGGCGGGCAGCGACGCCACGTTGATCTCGATGTTGAGCTGCGAGGAGGTCGCGGCGGCGCGGCAGGCGTCGGCGGCCGCGCCGATGTCGGTGACGACGTTCGGATTCCCGATCGGGAACAGCTCCGCCGCCAGCGACAGCACCTCGTCCGCCTCGTCGACGACGGCGGCGGGCACGCGGGCGGCCTCGATCAGCGCGTCGTTGATCGCCGCGGTGCGGGCGGCGAGATCCTCCGGGGTGTCCTTGGGCAGCTTGTAGGCGGCGCCGACAGCCGTGAACGCGGCGGCGTCGGCGTCGGCCAGCGCGAGAGCGCGCTCGCGGGCCGCGTCGGCGGCCTCGATGATCCGATCGACCACCGGCCGGTTCTCGGCGTCCTTGGCGCGGGTGGTGTATCGCGCGACCATCGCGACGAGCGCGGCGGCCTGCGCGGCGTGCAGCGCGGCCACCGCGCCGCCGCCCGGTGCGGGAATCTTGGCGGCCAGATCGCTCAGGTACTGCGCCAGGGCGGCCCCGCCGAAGGACGGCGCAGTTTCCGTGGACGACGAGCTGGTCTGCGACACGAGGGTGTTGCCTTTCGTTTACGGCGAGGATGGTCTACGAGTAGACGCTACCCCGTGCCGCCGGTCGTACGGTCGTGACCACGCCTTGCCGGGCCTTCCCCTGTGGCCGGTGCGCGGCCCGAGCGTACCCGCCGTTATGTTGAGTGCCATGCGCATCGGATTGAGCATCAACTACTCGGGGGGCTTCAAAGAGGCGGCGGCCGAAGTCGCCGACCTCGAGCGGGCGGGCCTGGACATCGTGTTCGTGCCCGAGGCGTACTCGTTCGACGCGGTGAGCGCGCTCGGTTACCTGGCCGCGAAGACCACGCGCCTGCAGTTGGCCTCCGGCATCCTGCAGCTCTACACGCGTACCCCGAGCCTGACCGCCATGACCGCGGCGGGCCTGGACTTCGTCTCCGACGGACGGTACGTGCTCGGGCTGGGCGCGTCGGGTCCGCAGGTGATCGAGGGCTTCCACGGCGTGCCCTATGACGCGCCGATCGGCCGGACCAGGGAACTGGTCGAGATCTGCCGGAAGGTCTGGCGGCGCGAGCGCCTGGAATACCAGGGCAAGTACTACCAGATCCCGCTGCCCGCCGAACGGGGCACCGGTCTCGGCAAGCCGCTCAAGCTGATCAACCACCCGGTGCGTGAGCGCATTCCGGTGCTGCTGGCCGCGCTCGGACCGAAGAACGTGGAACTGGCCGCCGAGATCGCCGAGGGCTGGCAGCCGATCTTCTTCCTGCCGGAGAAGGCGAAGGATGTGTGGGCGGACTCGCTCACCGCGGGTCTGGCCAAGCGCGACCCCGCCTTGGGCGACCTGGACGTGTACGCGGGTCCGGCCCTGGCCATCGGGGACAACGTCGAACCGCTGCTGCAGTTCGTGAAGCCTCATCTGGCGCTCTACATCGGCGGCATGGGCGCCAAGGGCAAGAACTTCTACCACACCCTGGCCACCAAGTACGGCTACGGCGCCGAGGCCGACCGCATCCAGGAGCTGTATCTGGCGGGGGAGAAGGAGGCCGCGACGAAGGCGGTCCCGGACCAGCTGGTCCGGGACATCTCCCTGGTCGGCTCGGCCGGATACGTCAAGGAGCGGGTCGCGGCCTTCAAGGAAGCCGGCGTGACGGTCCTGAACGTCGTTCCGATGGCGGCCACCGCCGCCGAGCGCGTCAAGCTGATCGAACAGCTGCGCGAACTGGCCTGAGAAAGGCGCTGCCGCCGTCGACGGGTGCGACGGCGGCAGCGGCACGCGTCATCTCTGCTGGAGCGCCGCCAGCGCGGCGTCCAACGTCGAATGCAGCGCGAAGACCTGATCCAAACTGGTCATCTTCAGTTGCCGACTGGTCGCCGGGCCCTCGGCGACGACGGCGATCGCGGTGGTCGAGCCGGCGCGCTGGTGGGCCGCGACGAGCGTCGCCATCCCCGCCGAGGCGAGGAAGCTGACCGCGGTGAGGTCGATGATCAGGGCCGCGGGCTTGCCGCTGAGAATGGCATCGATCGCATTCTCCAGTGCGGGCGCCGTCGCGAGATCGACCTCGCCGGCCACCGTCAGCACCGTGGCGCCGTCGTGGGCCGCGACCGTGGTGGTCATCGTGTCCGCGAGGGGGTACGCGTCTCCGGAAGTGTTGGTCACAACTCCACGACACACAATCCAGCGCGAATATGCAACCGCAGTGTGTTCATGCTGCGACACATTACACGGTCTTGGGGGTAGATTCGGCCCCGGGGTGGCGGTCCGGCGCACCGCACCGACCGGGCTCGGTGCGTGCCCATCGCGGCCTGGACGGCCGATCGCGCGTCGCGAGGGGGTGCGGCTCACCGGTCAGGACCGCTACCGCGGTGGCCAGCTCGGCGATCGAGGCACCGGTGTAGGTGAACGTCGCCATCCCGCGCGCCGGGCTCGCGCTGTGGCCGGCGAAGGCGCGCGCGACCGCCATGCCGAACTCACGCTCCACCCACGTCAACGTGGTGTGGCGGATCCAGTGCGCGCTGACCCCGAGCGCCGCGGCCCACGGCAGACGCGCACGCAGCCGGGCGGTGAGGGTGTCGTGGCGGCGCCGCCCGATCGGACGCCCGCCGCGGTAGCGCAGCACCCGATCGGTGGTCTGCGCGCCGCCGCGCTGGGCGGCGTGCTCGACCAGCCGCCGCATCAGCGTGGGAGAGACCGGATGCCAGCGCACCACCCCGCCTTTCTCCCGGAGCCGGACCAGGCAGTCGGCGACGTTCAAATCGGCTAGCGCGAGCCGGATCACCGCACCGCGCCGGCACGCGGTCTCGATGTGCAGGCGCACGATAAGGGCATCCAGGGCCGGGTCGTTGCCGGTGGTGGCGGCGATGTGGGCGAGTTCGAGGACCTGATCGACGGTCAGCGCATGGCGCAGTCCGGGTAATGCGGCCGGGCGGGGCACGACCGCTGCGGGGTTGTCGCGGTGCTCGATCAGCCGGTCCCGCTCGGCGTAGGAGTAGAGGCAGCGAAACGCGGACACGAAATGCGCGACCGCGGCGTGCCCATCGCGGGAGTTCGCCCGGACCACGACATTGTCCCGGTGCCCCTGTACGAGCCGGCCGATCTCGGTCGCGGACGGCTCATCGAGCCGACGCTCCGGCCATTCGCGTTCGATGATCCGCCAGTAGGTGTCGTAGTTGGCGACCGTCGTCGCCGGCACCGCCGCCCGCACGACCGGAATCCACGCGGCGAACGTCGGCACCTCCGCGCCCGTCCCGGCCCCGAGATCATCGACGGTCAGCCCCATCCGCTCGAGCAGATGCCGCGCCGCGGCCAGGTCATCGATATCCATCGGCCGGCTCCCACAGATCCGGACTATGCGCATACACCGCGCCGGCGACGGCGGCCATCGGAAAGACCAGCAGCCTTCCGCGGTCCAGCGCCGCGATCAGCAACACGCGATCCCCGGCGAACAGGTGACAGCCGTGGCGGACCGCCGCCGGTAGATGCAGGTAGCCTCGCGGACCGATCGGCCACCGCCCGCCCTCGGCGGGTCTCACGACCGCGATGTGACGGTCGACCCCGACCTCGACACACTGCCCGGGCCCCCAGCCCAACGCGCGTAGCGCCGAGCGCTCGCCGATCCGGCCCCGGGAATCGAGCGCTGACACAGAGCAATGGATACGGCCGATCGGAACATCCGAAATCGCCGGCGGAAACTCGAAAGGCAGTCCCCGGGGCCAGTCATCGGCGGCGGCTGACGGATAGAAACTATCGAACTCGGACGTCATCGCCCGGCTCGACCGTTCGAATACGTCCTCGAAGGAAAGCCAGGCACGCGGAGAAGTTCGGCCGAGCCGACCGCGAAAGAGCACATCAGGTCACCTATCTCGGACCTGCCTGCGAATTCTCCCGATACCTAGTATAAGTCATCTGAGATCGCGCTTCAGAATGCGTGTGCCTGCGCGTCGATCCGGTCGAGTATCAGCAGTTTGGGGAGTGTCGGGTAACGGCTCTGCCTCAGTTCCTGTGGTGATCCAGCTATGCCAGCAGGATCCGTCCGGTGGCGGAGTAGCTCGTGCAGCAGGTTCAGGCCGCCGGTATAGCCGAGGGCTTTGATCTCGTGGAACAGATGCAGCACCGCGACGCCGGGCTCCTCGGTGCGGCGGTGGCGCAGGTGGTGGCGGTAGGGGTTCGAC
>NZ_JBFAXY010000013.1:142826-219350 GCF_040681035.1 Nocardia sp. NPDC051911 | reverse complement strand
CGCTGCGTGTTCGCGGCCCCTTATGGCTCGCGTTCCAGCGGTCGAGACTCGCGCCTGCGGCGCATGCGCTTCGACCGCTGGAACGCGAGCCGGGCCGCGAACGGGCGCTCGTAAGACTCGCGCCTCCAGTGGTTACTTGTGGGGGCAGGTGGGCAGCACAAAACCGCCAACTCGCCGCAGGTCGCTCACCGCCACAGCCGGTGGGCAAGCTCCATCATGCACGGACCGGTTGGTCCTGTACATGAACCTAGTGGGCTAACCCCGTCCGGTGTAGTTAGGGGCCTCGACGGTCATGGTGATGTCGTGCGGGTGGCTCTCCTTGAGACCCGCCGCGGTGATCTGCACGAACTGGGCTTCCTGCAGATGCGCGATCGACTGCGAGCCGGTGTAGCCCATGGCCGCGCGCAGACCGCCGACCAACTGGTGGATCACCTGGTTGACCGGGCCGCGGAACGGCACTCTGCCCTCGATGCCCTCGGGGACCAGCTTGTCCTCGGCGAGCACGTCGTCCTGGAAATAACGGTCCTTGGAGAACGACTTCGCCTGGCCGCGGCCCTGCATGGCGCCCAGCGAGCCCATACCGCGATAGCTCTTGAACTGCTTACCGCCGACCAGGATCAGCTCGCCCGGCGACTCGGCCGTGCCCGCGAGCAGCGACCCGAGCATCACCGTGGACGCGCCCGCCGCGATGGCCTTGGCGATGTCACCGGAGAACTGGATGCCGCCATCGGCGATCACCGGGACACCTGCCGGCTTGCACACGGCGACCGCCTCCAGGATCGCGGTGATCTGCGGCGCGCCGACACCGGCGACCACGCGGGTGGTGCAGATCGAGCCGGGGCCGACGCCCACCTTGACCGCGTCCGCGCCCGCCTCGACGAGCGCGGCCGCGCCCTGGCGGGTGGCCACGTTGCCGCCGACCACCTGGATCCGGTCGCCGACCTCGGCCTTGACCTTGGTCACCATCTGCAGCACCTGCACCTGGTGACCGTGCGCGGTGTCCACCACGAGCACGTCGACGCCCGCGTCGGCCAGTGTCATGGCCCGCGACCAGGCGTCCTCGCCGACACCGACCGCGGCGCCGACCAGCAGGCGGCCGTCACGGTCCTTGGTGGCGTTGGGGTACTGGTCGGTCTTGACGAAGTCCTTGACGGTGATCAGGCCGCGCAGGCGCCCGTTGCCGTCGACGATCGGCAGCTTCTCCACCTTGTGCCTGCGCAGCAGTCCGAGCGCGGCTTCCGCGGTGACGCCCTCCTGCGCGGTGATCAAGGGGGCTTTGGTCATGACGTCGGCGACGCGGCGGTTCTGATCCACCTCGAAACGCATGTCGCGATTGGTGATGATGCCCACAAGCGCACCGGTCTCGTCCACCACGGGAAGACCCGAGATGCGGAACCTGGCGCACATCGCGTCGACCTCGGCGAGAGTGTCGGTCGGACGACAGGTCACCGGGTCGGTGACCATACCGGCCTCGGACCGCTTGACCGTCTCCACCTGGGCGGCCTGGTCGGCCGTCGAGAGGTTGCGGTGCAGCACGCCCATGCCGCCCGCGCGCGCCATCGCGATGGCCATCCGCGCCTCGGTGACCGTGTCCATGGCCGAGCTGACCAACGGCGTGCGCAGGCGGATCTCCCTGGTCAGCACGCTGGAGGTTTCCACAGAACTGGGGATGAGATCCGAGGCGGCAGGCAGCAGCAGCACATCGTCGAACGTGAGGCCGAGCATGGCGATCTTGTTCGGATCGTCGCCACCCGTAGGAGGGCGGACTGCGATTCGTTCGCCCGATACGGGATTACTCATTCGGATCGACCCCTCCTGGACGTCGATAGCGACCGGCGCCGGTGTCACCGGCGCCGTGACGGCTGATGGGATGGACGTGGTTCGGCGGCGGTGCGATCGGGACCCGCCGTAGCCTGTGCTCCATCGTATCTGTCCGGTGAACTCGCCGACGAAGTGAGCCCACCACCGAAACTGGCAGGCCGCATAGCTGGCGCAGACCACCCTGTTCTGCGTACCGTGGGGATGTGCGTGACCATCTACCACCTGGCTTGCCGCCGGATCCGTTCGCCGGAGACCCCTCCGACCCGTCCGCCGCGCTCGATGCCATCGAGCCCGGCGAACCGCTGGATCCCCACGAGCGCCTTGCGGTCGAGGAGGATCTCGCCGACCTCGCGGTGTACGAGGCACTGCTGGCCCACCGCGGCATCCGCGGACTCGTGGTCAGCTGCGAAGACTGTAGGCAGGACCACTACCACGACTGGGACATGTTGCGCGCCAACTTGCTTCAGTTGCTGGTCGACGGCACGGTCCGCCCGCACGAGCCCGCCTACGACCCGACGCCGGAAGCGTACGTCACCTGGGACTACTGCCGGGGCTACGCGGACGCGTCGATGAACGAGGCCTTCCACGGCGACGGGTTCGACGGATTCGACGGCTGATTCGGGCTCGATCGAACCGCACGCGGGCCTTTCGAGGCTCGCGTACCTCGCCTTTGCCGCTGTGATTTTCGACGCACACGATTACTTCGGCAGACGCACCGCGAGGTTCCGTCGCGGGCGGACACGCCCATGAGTTACCACCCTATGGTCAGCCGTTGGCTAGACCGACTTCTCCCCGAAAGACAAAAAGCCGACCGCCTGGCTGGCGATCGGTTCTTGCCTGGACCGTTTTCTTCTGTCAGCGGCCGGGCGGCACGAACGAGCCCGGGTTGGGGATGCCGGGGACGCTGAACGTCGGCGGCGGCTGATTGTTGCTGTTGTGGGTATTGGTGTTGCCCGGCGCCGGAGCTGTCGGCGGCTGCTGCTGCGGCGCCGTCGGATTACCGGTGTCTCCCGTAGGTCCGCCCGCAGGCGGCTTGACCTCGGTGACCGGCGGCTCCTGCGGAGCCGTCGGTTCCACGGTGGCCGGCGGCTGGGTGGTCACGGGCGGCGGTGTCGTCACCGGCGGCACCGTGGTCGGCGCGCCACCGCCGTTCGTCGTTCCGCCGCTGTTCGACGTTCCACCACCATTGGGCGCGGTGGCGTCGGCCGAGGGCGAAGGCTTGTTCGTCGGCTGACCGGGCTGCTGCACGATCGTCGAGGTCCCGCTACCTGGCGTCGGGCTGGGCTTCGTGGTCGCGTTGCCCGGGGTGGCACGCGGGTCGGTGGTCTTGGGCACCGTCGCACCCAGCTGATCGGCCAACTCCGGATTGACCTCGCGCAGCTTCGCGAGCAACTGTTCCCACTCGGTCATCAGCTCGGCGCGCTTGTCCGGATCGCTGACCTGCGCGGCATTCTCCTTGGCCCGCTCCAGGCGCACCTTGGCCTGCGTCGGGTTCTGAGTGACCAGCGTGGAAGCCTCGTTCAGGTCGTCGCCCGCCCGCTGGACCACGGTCGTCTGGGCCTGTTCGCTGAACACGACCTCTTTGACCCGCCACAGCGGATCGCCCGGCTCGGCGTTGTACGAGAACGCCGTCATGCCGCCGATGACCAGGGCCAGCGCGGCCGCCGTGCCCATGATCGGACGTAGTAGCCGCAGTCGCCCGCCGCCGCCGTGCGCCCCGATGCGAACCTGCCGCGCGCCGATCTCCTGGTTGACCGCGGCCACGATCGCGTCCAGGTCCGGCTCGGCCGGCATCGGAGGCGCGATCAACTCCGCTCGCCAGTCCGCGAGCAACGTCGCGAGCTGATACTCCTCGGCGCTGTCGGTGTGCACCGGACCATCGCTGGCGATGGCATCGATCAGAGCATCGTCGCGGCGTACCGCGGCGATGTCGACCGGGCCGGTGTCACCGGACGCCTCGGCGTAGGGACCGCTGTTCCGCGATCCAAGCCGCGCCTTCCAGTCACCCCGACCGCGCTCGCCATCCCTAGCCATACATTTCACCTGCCCTCGCCACTTGTGACTTGAGTTTCGCGAGTGCCCTGTGTTGGGCGACCCGTACCGCGCCCGCCGTACTGCCCACGGCGACCGCGGTTTCTTCCGCTGACAAACCC
This sequence comes from Nocardia sp. NPDC051911, assembly GCF_040681035.1. Lineage (NCBI taxonomy): Bacteria > Bacillati > Actinomycetota > Actinomycetes > Mycobacteriales > Nocardiaceae > Nocardia > Nocardia sp. NPDC051911. Next base: position 215,376 of record NZ_JBFAXY010000013.1, on the reverse strand, counting down.
ATGACCAAGCGCAGGATCAAGATCTCTCGATGCTTCTCGGGAAGCGTCGCGAGCAGACGGTTCATCTGCCTGCTCGTCTCGGACTCGAGAGCTCGTTGTTCCGGTCCCTGGTCGGTGGATATGACATCTGGTACTTCGGCCATCGCCTCCGCCTTGTTACGGGCGGCGTTGCGATGCGCGTCGGCGACCTTGTGCGAAGCGATTCCGTAAACAAAGGCCATGAAGGGCCTGCCCTGGTCTTGATACCTGGGCAAGGCTGTCATCACAGCCAGGCAAACCTCCTGCGCAACGTCGTCCGCGGAGAGCTGCCCACGCTCCGCGGCTCCGATCCGCGCGCGGCAGTAGCGCACCACCAGCGGGCGGATCATCTCCAGTACCTGAGCTAAAGCGGATCTGTCGCCCTGCGCAGCGGCAGCGACGGCGAGGTCCAACTCTTCGCCCGTGTGCGTCATCGTCAGAGATATTCCCGGCGTTACAAAGTGGCATGGTCAGGTGACGACCAATGCTTCCACCGAAGGGGCGGAACGGATCTAACAATAGCGACCCGTTGGCCGGAACTGGTCAACACGGTGGACTCCGTGATCACCTACCACCCCGCCATGGGGCGCAACACGCCGCCGGAGCGGGCGATGGCCGCGGCACATTCGGCCGCCTCCGCCGCCGCGTCCCGCGCGCCCGATCCGGTGCGGAGCATGGCACAAGCCCAGCGCAACGGCAGCAGGCCGTGCTCGCGGCACTGCTCGGCGACATCCTCGGCCGAGACGCCCGATCTTCCCCGCGCGTCGAGCGCCACGTCGGCGGCGGCGACCAGCAAGCGTGACTTGACCCGGTGGCGCACCGACGGGGATCGCTCGGCCAGCTCCAGCGCGGCCGCCGCGTGCGCCGCCGCCACCTCGAAATCGCCTGCCGCCAGCGCCGTTTCCGCGGACACCCAGCGCAAGCGGATCGCGGGACGCCAACCGGCCCGATACTGCTGTGCCGCCGACGCGCTGCGCCGCAGCAAGCGGTCGGCCAGCGCGAGGCGCCCGGTTCCGAGCGCGTCGGCGGCGAGTCCGGTGAGCGCGTCGCAGATCGCGTCGGCGCGGCTGGGACGGTAGCCGCCGAACTCCTCGGCGCTGTCCGGCTCCGCTCCGGCGCCGGCGGTGAGGATCAACGCGGCCGCCCGCCCGTCGAACGCCGCGGCGCGCTCATGCCAGCCGAGCTGCCGAAGAAAAGAACCCTCGGTACTTCCCGCCAGTGAGAGGAGTACGGGGTCGTTGCTGTGGTTGCATACCCTTCGCAATTCGGCGCGCGCCGCCGCATAACGGCCCTGGCCGCCGAGAACCACAGCGCGATACCACCGGCCGAGTGCGTCCGACGCGGACGGAAGGTCGGCGGCGGCGCGACCCGGAGCGGCGCCGAAGGCGGCCTCGGCGAGGACCGCGAGGTGAGGATCTCCGAGCGGAGCGGGCGCGAACACGGGCGCACTCTATCCCGTGCGGCACCCGGGCTCCGGCGAGGAAGGTGAGCGACGGCCGACCGGCGACACTCGGGATTTCCGTCGCCGAGCGGATGTTGCCATTAGGTAAATCTCGTCCTGGCTATCGCCGAGCGGCCACGCCGGGAATTCATGCGTGTTTCGCGTAATTAACCTGCCCGCCCCGTTACCGCCATCTTCGGATCCACACCCCACGAACCCCCTCGGCCGCGGCAGTGACCGACATCATCGGCACGAGATCGGCGTCGCGTCGGCGCTACGACCATGAAATCGCCTCTACCAGCGGAAATTGGATCAGTTGCGGCACATGCGGCAGCCACAGACCTCCGGCCAACCGAACAGTATCGCCGGAACCAGCACGAAAAGTAAACAGTTCGGAGGTTAAATTTGGCAGCGCGAGATTTGGAAAAGTGCTGCGCCGAACTATTGACGGAATTTCGCGGCTGGACCTAACGTAGCTCATCGCCACGGACGGCGCCGCGCGAAATTGCAGCGACCACGAAGGGCGAGCCCCCCGGGTACCCCCGCCGACACGGCGTCGTGGCCCACAACTGTTGCAGAACAACTGCTCGACAACGCTGACGAGCTCGCACCACGAGGAGTTCACCATGCCCATGCCGACCCACCTCCCGGGACCCAACGCCGATGTCTGGGATTGGCAGATGCGAGGATCGTGCCGCGGGCAGGATTCCGCGGTGTTCTTCCATCCCGATGGTGAGCGTGGCCGGGCCCGCACGGCCCGTGAGATGCGCGCCAAGGAGATCTGCCGCACCTGCCCGGTGCTCATGCAGTGCCGCGCGCACGCGCTGAAAGTCAGCGAGCCCTACGGCATCTGGGGCGGCATGTCGGAGACCGAGCGCGAGATGCACGCGCGGCGCAGCCGCCGCCGCATGGCCGTCTGAATCAATCCCCTCCCATCCGCACGCCGCCGGGCGTCGAATTCCTAGCAAACAACGGGCCACTGCAACATGCTTCGGCCGAGCCGCTCACATGACACGGTGACCGGTTCCGCGCCGAAGGTCGGCGCGTGGGTTCCGATCGTCACCATCGATCGGCCGGCCGCCGAGCGAGGCCGGAGGCCGTGCACCCGGCGTTCCGGCACGGTGCGACGGTTCGGCGTGTCACGGCGTGTCGCTCCCGAGATGTCCGGCGTATCGGCGCTTTCCGCAACGCGGCGCCGGTCCACGACGAGCCTTGTGGCCACCCCACCCGAAGGGAGGTCATAGCGGCGCGCTACGGTAGTGACCGATGACACAGAATGGAGCGTTGTGACAACGCGGCCGTCGGCCGCAGAGGGCGACTCGTTCCGAAGAGCAGCCTTCCCACCCACGGTGGATTCTGCGGTTACGGCACGCGCAGCCGAAAGTATCGAGCTCGCCGCGCTTTTGCATCGATGCGGTCGAGCCGACCAGGAAGCATTCGCCGAGTTGTACGACCGGACGTGTGCGCGCGTCTTCGGTTTGGTTTTGCGCGTTCTGCACGATCCGGGCTACGCGGAGGAGACCACGCAAGAGGTCTATCTGCAGGTCTGGCGTATGGCATCGAGTTTCGACCCGGCGAAAGGTTCCGCGGTCACCTGGTTGATGACGCTCGCCCACCGGCGCGCCGTGGACCGGGTCCGCGCCGAGCAAGCCCACACCCAGCGCGAGGTCGCGTACGGGATCCGGGTGCTCGGCAACGAATTCGACGAGGTCACCGAAGAGGTCGAGCGCAGGCTCGAACAACAGGCCGTCCTGGCCGGTCTGGCCACACTCACCGAAACCCAGCGGGAAGCCATCTCGCTCGCCTACTACGGCGGACGCACCTATGCGGAGGTAGCCACCTACCTCGACGTAGGGTTACCTACGGTTAAGTCCCGGATTCGGGACGGATTGACACGACTGAAGAAAAGTTTGGGGGTGACGTGAGATGAACGAACGCCGTATCGATCTCGCGCACACCGTCGCGCTCGGATCGATCGACGACGAAGACCATCAGGAAGTGCAGGAGCTGTTCGACAGCGAGGACCCCGTGCTACGCGCGGAGTTCATCCAGGAAGTCAGAGACACGAAAGAAGCGCTCGCCGTTCTCGCCACAGCCACGGCGGCCACTCCGCCGCCGTCGCTGCGTGCTCGCCTACTCGCGGCCATCGCCGCCGAGCAGCCACCGGTCGCCAGCTGAATCCGGCGTCCCGCCAGGCATTCCCGCCCCGCGCGTACCGACCCCAGCGGTCCTGAGCTTCCCGCGGCCTCCCTCCGATCCCGCGGCAGACAGCGTGTCGCGCTTCGGAACTCTCTCGGTCCAACCGGTAGTCGAGGCCGCGTACGGCAAGGCCCCCGAACCGCGTGGTTCGGGGGCCTTGTCCGTGCGTTGTCCCTAGAAAACCGGGTTCAGTGCGCGTGGCCGTGGTGGCCGTGGTCGTTCTGCTCCTCGGCGGGCTTGTCCACCACGGCGCTCTCGGTGGTGAGCACCATGCGCGCGACCGACGCCGCGTTGACGACGGCCGAACGGGTCACCTTCACGGGGTCGACGACGCCGTCGGTGAGCAGGTCGCCGTAGGTGAGCGTGGCGGCGTTGAAGCCGTCCTTGCCCTCGGCGACCTTGCTGACCACCACGGCGCCGTCCAGGCCCGCGTTGGTGGCGATCCAGTACAGCGGCGCACGCAGCGCGGTGCGGACCACCTCGACGCCGACGGCCTCGTCACCGGACAGCGAATCGCGCAGCTCGACGAGCTTGCTGCTCGCCTGCACCAGCGCGGTGCCGCCACCGGGCACGATGCCCTCTTCCACGGCGGCCTTGGCGGCGCTCACCGCGTCCTCGACGCGGTACTTGCGCTCCTTGAGCGCGGTCTCGGTGGCCGCGCCGACCTTGATCACCGCGACGCCGCCTGCCAGCTTGGCCAGCCGCTCCTCCAGCTTCTCGCGATCCCAGTCGGAATCGGTGGCCTCGATCTCGCGGCGCAGCTGCGCGACGCGCGCCTCCACGTCCGCCGCGGAACCGGCGCCATCGATGATCGTGGTGTCGTCCTTGGTGACGACGACGCGGCGCACCTTGCCGAGCACGTCGAGGCCTGCCTCGCGCAGGGTGATGCCCAGATCGGGGTTCACCACGGTGCCGCCGGTGACCACGGCCAAGTCGTCGAGGAACGCCTTGCGGCGGTCGCCGAAGAACGGCGCCTTGACCGCGACGGCCTTGATCGTCTTGCGGATGGCGTTGACCACCAGGGTCGACAGCGCCTCGCCTTCGACGTCCTCGGCGATGATCAGGACGGGCTTGCCGCTTTCGGCGATCTTCTCCAGCAGCGGCAGGAAGTCCGGCAGCGAGCTGATCTTCTCGCGGTGCAGCAGGACGAACACGTCCTCCAGGATGGCCTGCTGGCTGTCGGGGTCGGTGACGAAGTAGGGCGACAGGTAGCCCTTGTCGAACTGCACGCCCTCGGTGACGACAAGTTCGGTCTGCAGCGTCGAGGACTCCTCGACGGTGACGACGCCGTCCTTGCCGACGGTGGTCAGCGCCTTGCCGACCATCTCGCCGATCTCCTCGTCCCGCGAGGACACGGTCGCGACCTGCGCGATGGCCTGCTCGCCGGAGACCGGGGTGGCCAGCGCGAGCAGCGCCTCGGAGACCGCGTCGGCGGCCTTGGCGATGCCGGAGCCGACCACGATCGGGTTCGCCCCGGCCGCAACGTTCTTCAGCCCGGCGCGGACCAGCGCCTGGGCCAGCACGGTGGCGGTGGTGGTGCCGTCGCCCGCGACGTCGTTGGTCTTGGTGGCGACGCTCTTGACCAGCTGCGCGCCGAGGTTCTCGAACGGGTCTTCCAGCTCGATGTCGCGCGCGATGGTGACGCCGTCGTTGGTGACGGTCGGGCCGCCGAAGGACTTCGCGAGTACGACGTGCCGTCCGCGCGGGCCCAGGGTGACCTTCACGGCGTCGGCGAGCTTGTCGACGCCGCGTTCCAGAGCCCGGCGAGCCTTCTCGTCGAACTCGATCTGCTTTGCCATGGGGATTCGCTCCTGTAGTGGATTGCGGCGCTCCCGGGTCCCGTCGTCACGCAGGCTGCCGCCTCAGGGCCCGTCGCTCGCACCGCGTGTTTCAGTGCCGTGGTGTCGGCGCCGAACGCACTCCGCCCCGGGTCACGAAAGACACCGGGGCGGAACGCATGCGTGCCTGATCGGCTACTTGGTGACGACGGCCAGCACGTCGCGCGCCGACAGGATGAGGTACTCCTCGCCCTGGTACTTGATCTCGGTGCCGCCGTACTTGCTGTAGATGACGGTGTCACCCTCCTGGACATCCAGCGGGATGCGCTTCTCGCCCTCGTCGTCCCACCGGCCGGGACCGACGGCGACAACGGTGCCCTCCTGCGGCTTCTCCTTCGCCGTGTCAGGGATGACCAGGCCGGAGGCCGTCGTCGTCTCGGCCTCGTTGGCCTGGACGAGGATCTTGTCCTCGAGCGGCTTGATGTTCACGCTCGCCACGTTGAGCCCTCCACTTTCAGGGGATTCGGTCGTCCGGAACTCGTCGCTCCGAACTCGTCGGTTGGTCACGATGCTGACCCTGCGCATAGCCCCGTCGTCGCGGGTGCCGGGACCCCTGCCCAGTGGTCAAGCTGCTGGCACAAGCACTACACACAGTGCCGACTAGCACTCTATACATGAGAGTGCCAGCGCTCAAGGCTGGGCGGTGCCAACTTTGCGCGGCGCGCCCGGCGACACTGCGAGCTTGGCTATAAGTTCGGGAAAACAGTAACGTTCGGATAACGGATTGTGACACTATTGACGACGGTTGCGGTCCGGCCGCCGGTTCGTCGCTCCTCCGAGCGGCGGCCAGGCGGCACAGAGGTACCACAGCGTCGCCGAACCCGCAGCGCCGCAGCACGATCGTTGCACCACCAGCTTCACCAGAGAGCAAGACACACGTGATCCATGGCCGGTCCCCGCGACCCACCCGGACGAGGGGCCGGTTCGTTTCCCGGTCCGGGTCGCGCGTCATCCATACGGCGGTCCGGCAGTCCATTCGAGATGGTCGGCGACACCATGACCATCCGCTCGAAGGGAGGTGAACATGCGAACATCCCTCGGCATCTCGGCCGGGGCAGAGGTCGTGTGCTCGGCGTTGGTCTCCACCGCGCCGAACGGCACGCAGAGCTTCGATTACCGCGTCGTGTCCGCCGACGCGGCTCATTCCGATCTCGGTGACCTGGTGTCGTCCTCGATCGAGCTGATGACGACCCAACTGCCGACCACGCAGCCGCCACGCGAGATCATCCGCCCGGTCGGCGGCCGTTTCGCGGGCGGGCCACGCGACTTCGAGCCGGCGACGGGTCACCCGCCCACCAGCGTCGCGGTCGCCTACCGCACCAAGGAGCAGGCCCAGATCATCCGCTCGGCCACCGGAAAACAGCGCGACCTGCGGCTGATCCCGGAGGGCACCGCCGCGCTGACCTACCTGCGGCACACCGGCCTGCTGGACCGCTACGACACGGTCGCCATCGTCGATCTCGGCGCCTCCGGGCTCGGCGTCACCGTCGCCGACCGCGCCGACGGCTCCCTGCTCCGTTCCGATCGCACCGCGACCGTCAGCGGCAAGGCGATCGACGATCTCATCTACCACCATCTGGTGGACCTGCACTTCGCCCGGCGCGGTACCCGCCCGAACCGCGGCATGCTCACCAACCGGGGCCGCGCGGCCAAGGAGCACCTGTCCATCGCGCCCGCGGTCACCATCGACCACGTCGCCGGTCGTCCGCTGAAGCTGACCAGGGCCGACTTCGAAGAGTTGATCGCCGACCTGCTGCGCGACCTGGCGCGGTTCGTCACGATGTCGTTCGCCCGGGCGCCCAGGCAGCCGCAGGCGGTCACGGTCATCGGCGGCGGCGCCAACATCCCCGCGGTGCTCGATACGCTCACCGCCGCCCTGGACATCCCCGTGTTCACCGTGCCGGATCCCGAGGCGGTGACCGCCAAAGGCGCGGCGCTGGTCGCCGATTCGATGCAGCCGTCGGTGTTCCCGGTCGCCGGGCTCGGCGGCGACGCGCCCGCGGGGACGGTAACCAAGGTGTTCGGTACGCTCGCCGGTGCGATCGTGGTCGTCGGACTGATCGTCGGCTACGGGGTCAAGACGTTCGCGCCGACCTCGGATGACGAGGTCTCTCCCGCGGGGACCACGAGCAGCGCGTCGCAACTGCCCAACCCGACATCGGCGCCGCCCGCGACCACGGCTGCCGCCACGCCGCACAACCGCACGCCGGACAACACCAGCATCGCACCGACGACCACGGAACGCGGACCGCAGAGCACGACCGGCGGTCCGTCGTCCACGCAGGTGATCACACCCACGCAGCCCACGCTGCGCCCGGATCCGAACCTTCCGCCGATTCCGTTCCCCGAACTGCTCGGCCCCCTGTTCGGGAATCCGAATGCGGCACCGAACGGTTCGCCCGAATCGCCATCGAGCCGGACGTGGTACCCGGCGGCGCCGACCGCTCCGGCGCCCGGCACGAGCCCGACGCCCACCCAGGCGCCCGCGCGGTCGAGCCTGCCGCTCCTCCGGGGGAATTCGGGGTCGGCGTCGCATCCCGGACTGCTCGCACCGAACTGATCCGGCCGCACGACGGCCCTTCGCGGCGATCTCACCGGAAAGAAACCCGGTGCGGCCGCCGCCGCTTCGTGCGCTGAATCCGAGCCGGTCAGCGAACCATACTGACCGACACCGGCAGACCCGGATCGGTGGCGACCGTCAGCGGCGAAGCAGCCGCGCCACCAGCGATGACATGCGCGCCGAGCGCGGCGATCATCACCCCGTTGTCCGTGCACAGCCGAGGCTTGGGCACCCGCAAGGTCAAACCGGCCGCGGCGCAGCGTTCCTCGGCCATCGAGCGGATCCGCGAGTTGGCGGTCGCGCCGCCGCCGAGCACCAGCGTGCCGACGCCGACATCCTGGGCCGCGCGAACCGCCTTCATCGTGAGCACATCCGCGACCGACTCCTGGAAAGACGCCGCGATATCGGGGATGGGCAGATCCTCCGCGGCGACGCCGTCGCGCTGGGCCGCCTCCACGTAACGGGCGACCGCGGTCTTGAGACCCGAGAAGGAGAAGTCGTAGCGCGGGTCGCGCGGCCCGGTCATGCCGCGAGGGAAGGCGATAGCGCGCGGATCACCGGCCGTCGCGGCGGCATCCAGCGCCGGACCGCCGGGAAAGCCCAACCCGAGCAGCCGCGCCACCTTGTCGAACGCCTCGCCCGCCGCGTCGTCGACGGTGCTGCCCAGCTCGACGATCGGCTCGGCCAGATCCGTGACGTGCAGCAGATGCGTGTGCCCGCCCGACACCAGCAGCGCGACGCACGGCGGCATCGGCCCGTGCTCCAGAGTGTCCACCGCGACGTGCCCGCCGAGATGGTTGAGCGCGTAGAAGGGCACATCCCACGCCGCCGCATACGCTTTCGCCGCGGCGACACCGACCAGCAGCGCACCGGCCAAGCCCGGGCCGATGGTCACCGCCAACGCGTCCGGTTTCGCGATGCCCGCGGCCGACAGCGCGCGGCGCATCGCGGGCACGATCGCCTCGAGATGCGCGCGCGAGGCGATCTCGGGGACGACGCCGCCGAAGCGCGCGTGCTGGTCGACGCTGGAAGCGACCTCGTCGGCGAGCAGTACGCAGGTGCCGTCGGGGTGCCTGCGGACGATGCCGACTCCGGTTTCGTCGCAGGAGCTTTCGATGCCCATGACGATCACGACAACACCTCGTCCCGTGTGCGCCAGCGCTCCCCGCTGGTCAGCGCGGGGCGACGCATCGTGTACGCGTCCGCGCCACTGGGGTGGTAGTAGTTCTTGCGCAACCCGATGATGTGGAACCCGTGCTTGGCGTACAGCGCGATCGCCGGCGCGTTGTCGGTGCGGACCTCCAGGAACACCGGTCCACCGCGCCGGTCCGCCTCGGCGAGCAGCGCCTCCAGCAGGAGCGTGCCGACACCTGTGCGGTGGCAGCCGGGGTCGACGCCGATGGTGTGGACCTCGGCCTCGGGGTGTTCGGCATCACCCAGCAGGGCGATACCCGCGTAGCCGACCATTCGCCCGTCGTCGTCGCGCGCGGTGATGTAGCGGTTGTGCCGCCCGGCCAGCTCGGACTGGAACGCCACGGCGGCCCACGGGTCGTCCTCCGGAAAAAGCAATTGCTCCAGCTCGACGCAGCGCGTGATGTCGGCGGCCACCATCGGCGCGATTCGGAAAGTCACCGGCTTCACGCCCCCGTCCGGTCGAGTCGGCGGTAGGCGTTCTCGACCGCGTCCGGCCTGCGCAAGTACAGCGGAACCAGCGGCTCCGGCACGCTGCGAGACAGCACCTCGGCGGCGACGACGCGGACCAACCCGGCGGGCGAGGGCGTCTCGGCGGGGAGCACGGGCAGATCGAAGAAGTCGACGTGCGAAGCGGATCCGGCGATCGCCGTGGCCTCGCCCGCGTCCAAGTCGGAGGGCTTGCACACCTCGGGTCCGGCCACGCGCGCGCCCTCCCGGTACCGCGCCCAATACACCTCGCGCCGCCGGGCATCGGTCACCACGAGCAGTTCGGCTTCGGGCGGGAGCTCGACGGGGGGCGGCACCGCGGGGTCGACAGCGGCGTCGGCTGCGATCGCGTCGAGGCTGCACGCGCCGTACACCGGTATCCCGAGCGCGTCGCCGAACGCGGCCGCGGTGGCCATGCCGACGCGCAGGCCGGTGAACGGACCCGGACCGACCCCGACCACGATCGCGTCGATCTCGGTCCTGGAACGACCTGCCTCGGTGAGGCATTCGAGGATCTGCGGAGTGAGTACCTCGGCATGGGCGCGGGGGTCGACCCGCACCCGGGATGCGACGGTGCGTACCCGGACGGGATTCGCCGCGTCGGCGCCCTGCTCCAAGTCCACCAGTCCCGCTGTGACGGCGGGTGTCGCGGTGTCGACGGCTAGTACAAGCATGATTGGGCCAACGATACCGGGTGGTAGGTGAGGCCGACGCAGAGCTACCCGGTAGCTAATTGACCCATTCCCAGCTGGCGGTGCGCACATCCGAGTCCGGCGCCCGCGACAGCACCACACGCAGATGCCGATCCGCGAGGTGCTCCACCACGCCGCGGCCCCACTCCACCACGACGACCGCCTGATGCAGATCGGTGTCCAGGTCCAGCGCGTCCAGCTCGTCCAGGTCGCCGCCGAGCCGGTAGGCGTCCACGTGCACCATGGGCACCGACGGGCCGCCTGCGCGCTGCCCCGCGCGGTGCTGGCGGGCGATGATGAACGTCGGCGAACTGACCCGCCCCTGCACGCCAAGACCTTCGGCGATGCCGCGGGTCAGTGCGGTCTTGCCCGCGCCGAGCGGACCGTCCAGCACCACGAGATCCCCGGCACGCAGATCGGTGGCCAGTTCCCGGCCCAGCGCCTCGGTGTCGGCGACGGTGGGCAGCACTCGATGCCCCGGATCAGCCACGGGCCACCTCCGAGGCCTCCCCCGGCGCCGGGTCGACCACGCCCGCGCGCACCAGCAAGCGATCCAGCGCGGCGTTGACTATGTCCGGGTATTGCAGATGCGGCATGTGCGCCGCGCCTTCCAACCGGATGAGTTCGCTGCCCGGCAGAGCGGCGGCGAGCGCACGCGAATTCCGGAACGGGATCACCAGATCGTGCCCGCCGCCGAGTACCAGGATCGGTGTGCCCGCCAGCGCGGGCAACGCCGCCGACTCGTCGTGCAGCTCGATGGCCTGCAGGAACTTCACTACGGTCGCCACGGGCGTCTGGTCGATCATCAGCGTCGTGAAGCGCGACAGCGTCGGGCTCACCGGTCCGTGGAACGAGCTGACGTGCAGGATCGGCGTGATCACCCGCCGAGCGGTGACGCGGCCCGCCTGCATCAGCGCGGGCGCGGTGTACACGGCCACCCGGAACCCGTCGATCGCAGGATTGCGCAACAGTTGCCCGATTCCCGCCGCGGTGACCTCGGCGGCCGCGGTCGACAGCAGTGCGATCCCGATCACTCTGGCCGCGAACAATTCCGGGAATCGCGCGGCCGCGGCCAGGATCGCCATACCGCCCAGCGAATGCCCGACCAGCACCACCGGCCCGGCCGGTGCGGTGGCGTTCAGCACGGCGGCGAGGTCGCTCCCGAGCTGTGCGACGGTACAACTCGCGGCGCTCGGCACACCGGAACGGCCGTGTCCGCGCAGATCGAACAGCACCATGCGAAGTCCTGCGCCGTAGCGCTTTTCCAGGTCACGACGCTGAAAGTGGAAGGAAGCCATGCTGTTGCAGAAGCCGTGCACGAAGATCACCGTCACCGGTGCGTCGTCGGGGCCGCAGATCCGCGTGGCCAACGGCACGCCGTCGTCGGCGAGCACCGTCCCCGCGCGGTCGGCATCGATCAGCGCGAAATTCTCGTCGCGGTAGTCGTCGCCCCGCGCGGGCCACAACACCCGCGCACCGGCGCGACGCAAGGCGTGGGCGCCTGCCAGCGCACCGACGAATCCAGCCGTGGCCAGCCCGCCGCGCAGCGGGGTCACCCGGAAGCGGCTCATCGAACGCCACCGACATAGCGCCGGGTAACCCGGCCGCGCGGTGAACACACCACTTCGTAGTGGATGGTGTCGAGCAGGTCCGCCCACTCCTGGGCGTGCGGTCGCGCACCGAAGAGAATCGCGGTGTCGCCTTCCTGAACGCCCGCCGCGTTGTCTCCGAGGTCGACGACGAACTGGTCCATGCACACCCGCCCCACGTTCCTGCGCGGCGCCCCGCCGAGCCAGACATCGAAACGTCCGCTCAGGGGGCGGAAAACGCCGTCGGCGTAACCGGCCGGGATCAGCGCGACGGTGGTGTCGCGCGGCGCGATCCACTGGTGCCCATAGGAAACGCCTTCGCCCGCGGCCACTCGTTTGACCAGGGCGACCTCTGCCTGGAACGTCATCGCGGGCCGCAGGCCGAAATCGTCGTCCGGTATCGGGGACAGGCCGTACATGGCGATGCCCGGCCGGACCAAGTCGAAGGCCAGGTCAGGGCGGGTCAGGGTAGCGGCGGAGTTGGCGATGTGCACCAGCTCCGGTTCCAGGCCGTGCTCCTTGGCCGTGGCGATGGCCTCCAGGAACCGGGCGCGTTGCGCGTCGTTGTTGGGATGCTCGGGTTCGTCGGCGTGCGCGAGGTGGGAGAAGATCGCGCGAAACCGCACCACACCCTCGTCGACCAGAGCGCGCAGCACCGTCAGGACTTCCGGGTACGCGTCCGGCGACACGCCGTTGCGGTTCAGGCCGGTGTCCACCTTCAGGGTGACCGTCGCCGGACGGCCCAGTTCGCGCGCCGCGGCCTCGACCGCTCGCAGATGAGCCGCCGAAGAGATCCCGATCTCGACGTCGGCGGCCACCGCAGGCGCGAAGTCGGTGTCCGTGCTGTGCAACCAGCACAGGATGGGCGCGGTGATCCCGGCCGCACGCAACTGCACGGCCTCGCCCACCGTCGTGACACCCAGTTCCGCCGCGCCCGCCGCCAGAGCGGCCCGGCCCACCTCGACCGCGCCGTGGTTGTAGCCGTCGGCCTTCACCACCGCCATCACCGCGGCGCCACCCGCGTGCTCCCGCAGGATCCGCACGTTGTGGGCGATGGCGTCCAGGTCGATGACCGTTTCCACTTGCGCTGTGCCGCCTCTCCGCGTATCCGGGCCGTCCCAGTCGGACGCGCAGGATTCACGTTCAGGTCCTGCATTTGATGCCGCCTGGATTTCGGGCGTGCCCGACGAGTTACCCATATGCTCTCGAGATCAGTCGTTGCGTTGATTCCGGTCGAGTCTATTGGCGCGCTCGATTCTGGTTCCAATCGGTTTCCGTGGCGCTCGGGCCGGTGTGTCGAGCGCCACGACCAGCATCGATACGTCGACGCCATCGGCACCCGGCACTCAGCGCCTCAGCTTTGCGCCCGCCGGAACCCGTCGGTCCGGCTGAATGCGGCCATCGGCTCGTACCGGTTCCATCACCGTGGCGGGAGGAAACAGTCAGAAGGGGTGTGCCAGGCCACGGAGGACGCCGATCGCGGGGCGGACGTGAGCTGCCAGCACGCTCGCCGAGATCGGAGTTCCCGCCGGGGCGGCGTCATGTGCGGCGAGGTTCGCGGACAACGCGTGCACGCGCGCGGCCGCCGCGGCCGACCATGCGGGTTCCCGCCCCGCCGCGAGCAGCGCCCCGATGATGCCGGAGAGCACGTCGCCCGCGCCCGCGGTCGCCGCCCAGGAACCGCCCGCCTCGTTGACCAGCACGGGACCGCCCGGGGCGGCGACGAGCGTGGCGCGACCCTTCAGCAGCACCGTGACCTGCCAGGAAGCGGCGAAGTCGCGGACCGCCGCCATCCGGTCGGGACCGACCTCGTGGCCGGTGAGGCGGGCGAACTCGCCCGCGTGCGGAGTCAGAACGGTCGGGGCCGCACGACCGCGCACCAAGTCCGGCTCCGCGGCCAGCATGGTCAGGCCGTCCGCGTCGATCACCACCGGGAGGTCGGTGGCCAGGATCTCACGCAGGCGTTGCCTGGCGGCGGAGTCGGTGCCCGCGCCGGGACCGAAGACCCAGGCCTGGACGCGACCGGTCGCGGCGACCTCCTCGGCGGCGATCACTTCGGGGAAGTGGTTCAGCACCTCGGCCGCCGCGGTCCCGGCATACCGCACCATGCCCGATGTCGCCGCGACGGCGGCGCCCGCGCACAGCACCGCGGCGCCCGGATACGTGGCGCTACCCGCGCATACGCCCGTCACACCCTGCGTGTACTTGTCGTCGGCCGGGCCGGGGACCGGCCACGCGGCCCCGATCGCCGCGGGCTCCAGCGCGAGGAGACCCGGCTCCGGGAGACGTAAACCGATGGGCACCAATTCGATTCGCCCGCACTGCGGCGCGGCGAGCGCATGCACCGGCTTGTACGCGCCGAACGCGACCGTGACGTCCGCGCGAACCGCCGGGCCTTCGATCGCGCCGGTGCCCGGGTCGACGCCGCTGGGCAGGTCTGCCGCGACGACCGGAGCCTCCAGCGCCGCAACGATTTCGGCGGCACGCGGCCGCAACGCCCCGCGACCGGAGATGCCGACGATGCCGTCGATCACCAGATCCGGGCGGCCCACGTCGTCGGCGACTCGACCGCCCGATCCGCGCAGCGCCGCGAGTCCTCCGGCGTGCGCCCGCTCCGGGCTGAGCAACACCGCGGTGACCGCGACACCGCGGCGGCGCAGCCGCGCTCCCGCCCAGAGCGCGTCGCCGCCGTTGTCCCCGGAACCGACCAGCAGGGTCACCGCCCGCCCCGCGATACCGCCGGTACGCTCCCTGAGTTCGCCCGCCACCACCGTGGCCAGGCCGTGCGCCGCCCGGCGCATGGGCACGCCGTCCGGCACCCGGGTGAACAGCTCGGCCTCCGCCGCGCGCACTTCGTCCACCGTGAAATAGCCCCGCTGCGTGGACATCGCCGCTCCCTCCGTCGGTGTGGCCTACTACGCTTGGCCATCATGCCAAGCGTCCGCCGCATCGGGATCGTCCGCGTCGTCACGGGAGTCGCCTTGGCGTGCGCGCTCCTACTGTCCGGTTGCGGCGGCGACGAATCCGGTTCGGCCGCCACCACGACGAGGAAACCGGCTCGGCCGACCACCACCGCACAGCAGACCGGTGACCGCAAGCCCGCCGCAGCCACCGTCGTGGCGCATGACATGAAATTCTCCCCCGCCGAGGTCACCGTCGCGGTCGGCGACACGGTCACCTGGAAATTCGACGACAAGGTCCCGCACACCGTGCAGGGCATCGGCGACAAGGCCATGGGCATCAACAGCCCGATCTTCGACAAAGGCGAGTGGAGCTACACCTTCACCGCGCCGGGCACCTACCGCTATCTCTGCTCGCTGCACCCGGAGATGCGCGGCTCGGTCACCGTGCAGTAAACCGCAGGGTACGGACCCTTCGGGCTTACCGGGGGCATTCCACCGGCGAAGCGCTCCGGACGTGGCCTCGGCGAGGTCCAGCCGAGAAACCGCGAAAACCTCCGACGAAGCATCCCGGAGAAAAGCCCGGACCTCGACTCCGCACTCATTGATCGCCGAGCCGTCCCGCACTCACACCGGACGGTAGTCGCGGTGCCGTGCGCCGTGGGTGTTCAGTGCTTCGACCGCGGCCACGAGCGGAGCGAGTTCGGGGTTGGCGGCCGCCTGCCCGAGTGCTCCGGCCAGGGCGGCGTCGTGCGTGGGCCGCGCCTGTTCCAGCAGGTCCAAGCCCGCCGGGGTGACATCGGTGTAGATGCCGCGACGGTCGTCGGGGCAGAGGTAACGCTGGAGCAGGCCGCGATCTTCCAGCCGGGAAACCAGTCGGGTGGTCGCGCTCTGGCTCAGCACCACGGCCTCGGCCACCTGGTTCATCCGCAGGTGCCCGCCCGGCCCGTCGTGCTGGCGGCTCAGCACGACCAGCAGGGAGTACTCGCGAACGCTCAGGTCGTGCCCGGATTGCAGGGCCCGCTCGATGTGCGCCTCGATCCGGTCGTGCAGTAGCGAGAGTGCGTACCAACCATCGGCGAGGCCGGTCAGGGCAGCATCCGCGGTCATCGGCGTTCCTTCGGCGTCGGGGTTCGTGTCTCCAGGATAGCCAGGGATCACAATAGCCCGCGCTTGCAATTAAAGAGCGTATGCAATTATTGTTTACGCCTGTAATAGTTTGAAGCAAACGTCACGTGGAGGCTTCGTTCATGCCCTTCGCACTCCTCGCCCTGACCCTCGGGGCATTCGGAATCGGGACGACGGAATTCGTCGTTGTCGGACTGCTACCAGACATCGCGAGCAGCTACTCGGTGTCCATCCCCACCGCGGGCCTGCTGGTCACCGGCTACGCGCTCGGCGTCGTGGCGGGTGCGCCGCTGATGACCGGGCTGGGTACCCGGCTGTCGCGCAAACGGATGCTGCTCGGCATGCTGACGCTGCTCGTCGTCGGCAACCTCCTGTCCGCCGCGGCACCGACCTTCGCGCTGATGCTGACCGGACGGATCGTCGCGTCGCTGGCCCATGGCGCGTTCTTCGGGATCGGCGCGGTCGTCGCCGGAACCCTGGTCAGCGCCGATCGGCGCGCCGGTGCGATCGCGATCATGTTCACCGGGCTCACCGTCGCCACGGTGGTCGGCGTACCGCTGGGGACGCTGCTCGGCCAGCACTTCGGCTGGCGGCTGACCTTCGTGTTCGTCGCACTGGTCGGGTTGATCGGCCTGCTCGGCGTCGCGGCGCTGGTCCCGGAACAGCCCGCCGCGGCGAACGCCGCGCTGCGCACCGAACTGGCGGTGTTCCGCAATCCCCAGGTGCTGCTGGCGATGGCGATGACGGTGCTCGGCTTCGGCGGGGTCTTCGCCGCGATCACCTATCTCGCGCCGATGATGACCGAGGTCACCGGCTATGCGGAGAGTTCGGTCACCTGGCTGCTGGTGCTCTTCGGCCTCGGCTTCTTCGCGGGCAATCTGATCGGCGGCAAGTTCGCCGACCGCCATCTGATGCCGATGCTGTATCTCACACTCGGCGGGCTCGCGCTCGTTCTCGCGCTGTTCACCGTCACCGCGCACGACAAGATAGCCGCCGCCGTCACGGTGGTGTTGATCGGCGCACTGGGCTTCGCGACCGTGCCGCCGTTGCAGAAGCGCGTCCTCGACCAGGCCGCGGGCGCACCGACCCTCGCGTCGGCGGTGAACATCGGCGCGTTCAACCTCGGCAACGCGGTGTCGGCCTGGCTCGGTGGCGTGGTGATCGCCGCAGGCTACGGCTACACCGCACCCAACTGGGTCGGCGTCGGTCTGGTGCTGGTGGCGCTACTGCTCGCGATCCTGTCCGGGCAGCTCGAGCGTCGCGGGACACCCACCGTCCCGGCGGAGCCCCTGGCTACCGTGCCGGCATAGCCGCCGGTCGTCCCGGCGGAACAGCGGCCGCGCACTGCGAAGTGCGCGGCCGCCGAACTATTCCACGGTGACGGATTTGGCCAGGTTGCGCGGCTTGTCGACGTCGTAGCCGCGCGCCTGCGCCACCTCGGCGGCGAAGATCTGCAACGGGACCGTCGACAACAGCGGCTGGAACAGCGTCGGTGCGCTCGGGATCTCGATGAGGTCGTCGGCGAACGGACGCACCGTGTCGTCGCCCTCCTCCGCGATCACGATGGTGCGCGCGCCGCGAGCCTGGATCTCCCGGATGTTGCTCAGCAGCTTCGAGTGCAACACCGCGCGGCCCTTCGGCGAGGGCATCACCACGATCACCGGCAGGCCGTCCTCGATCAGGGCGATCGGACCATGCTTGAGCTCACCTGCCGCGAACCCCTCGGCGTGCATGTAGGCCAGTTCCTTGAGCTTGAGCGCGCCCTCCAAGGCCACCGGGTAACCGACGTGCCTGCCCAGGAACAACACGGTCGGCACCTGCGCCAGCTCCCGCGCGATGGCCCGCACCTGCGGCGCGGTCTCGAGCACGCGCTCCACCAGCTTCGGCATCGCCTCGAGTTCGGTGAATTCGCGGGCCACCTCGTCCGGGTACTTGGTGCCGCGCGCCTGCGCCAAGGCGAGCCCGACCAGGTAATTCGCCGTCACCTGCGCCAGGAACGCCTTGGTGGAGGCGACGCCGATCTCCGGCCCGGCCCTGGTGTAGAGCACCGCGTCGGACTCGCGAGGGATCTGCGCGCCGTTGGTGTTGCAGATCGCGAGGACGCGCGCCTTCTGTTCCTTCGCGTGCCGCACCGCCTCCAGCGTGTCGGCGGTCTCGCCGGACTGGGAGATCGCCACCACCAGCGTGGAGCGGTCCAGCACCGGATCGCGGTAGCGGAACTCGCTGGCCAGCTCCACCTCGACGGGCAGCCGCGTCCAGTGCTCGATGGCGTACTTCGCCAGCAGGCCGGAGTGATAGGCGCTGCCGCACGCCACGACGAAAACCTTGTCGAAATCGCGCAGTTCCTGGTCGGCGAGGCGCTGCTCGTCCAGCACGATCCGGCCCGCGCCGTCGTGGTCGGTGCTGAAATGCCCCATCAAGGTGTCCGCGACCGCGGCGGGCTGCTCCTCGATCTCCTTGAGCATGAAGTAGTCGTGGCCGCCCTTCTCGGCGGCGGCCAGGTCCCAGTCGATCGTGAACGGGCGGGTGCGCGAGCTCGCGTCCTCGCCGGCGAAGTCGGTGACCCGGTAGCTGTCCAGGGTGATCACCACGGCTTGGTCCTGACCGAGCTCGACCGCCTCGCGGGTGTGCTCGATGAACGCCGTGACATCCGAGGCGATGAACATCTCGCCCTTGCCCACGCCCACCACCAGCGGGGTGGAGCGGCGCGCCGCCACGATCGTGTCCGGATGGTCGGCATGCGTGAAGACCAGCGTGAACGCGCCCTCCAGACGGCGCAGGACGGACAGCGCGCTGGCCGCGAAGTCGCCTGCGGTCGGGCCATGGGCGTACGCGCGGGCCACCAGGTGCACCGCGACCTCGGTGTCGGTGTCGCTGTTCAGCTCGACCCCGGCGTCCTCCAGTTCGCGGCGCAGCGGGGCGAAGTTCTCGATGATGCCGTTGTGTACGACGGCGACCTTGCCGGTGTGGTCCCGATGCGGGTGTGCGTTGCGGTCGGTCGGCGCGCCGTGCGTGGCCCAGCGGGTGTGCCCGATGCCCGTGGTGCCCACGAAGCGATCGATCCCGGTTTCGGCGAGCTGGGCCTCCAGGTTGGCCAGGCGGCCCGCCTTGCGTTCCACCGCCAGCGTGCCCGCGCCATCCAGGATCGCCACACCCGCGGAGTCGTATCCGCGATATTCCATGCGGCGCAACGCGTCAACGACGACGCCGAGCGCGTCTCGGTACCCGACGTACCCCACGATTCCGCACATGGCTCACCACACTACTTATCGGATAACGTTCACGTCGTGTCGGCGTCTGTGAAATCGCTATTGAGCACCCTGACCAGCCGGGGACCACACCGCGTGTTGCGTGGCAATCTGGCCATCGCCGGCCAGCCGGGGGTGGTGTTCACGCCCGAGACCGGGCGGAACCTACCTGCCGTCGCCTTCGGACATGGCTGGTTGACCGGGGCGAACCACTACCGCACGCTGCTCGAACACCTCGCTTCCTGGGGAATAGTGGCCGCCGCGCCCGACACCGAGCGCGGACCGATTCCGTCACATCTGGGGTTGGCCGCCGATTTGCTCACCACGCTCGACATCTGCACCGGTGTGCGGCTCGGGGACGGCGAGATCAGCGTGCATCCGGAGCGCCTGGCTCTGGCCGGGCACGGCATGGGAGCGGGCGCCGCGGTCATCGCCGCAGGCCGCCGCGACGTCGCCACGGTCGCGGCGTTGTTCCCCGCGCCGACGGCGCCAGCCGCCGAAGCCGTCGCCCCGGAGCTGGACGTTCCGGCGTTGATCCTGGCCGGCGCGACCGACATCACCTCGGTCAGCTCGAACGCCATCCCACTGGCCACCGCCTGGGGCGGCCCGGCGACCTTGCGCGCCATCGACAAGGCCTCGCACAACGGCATCATCGAGGGGCGGCGCGTCCTCGCCGCCGTGGGTGCGGGCAAGCACGAATCGAAGACCTCCCGCACCACGCGCGCCCTGCTGGCCGGTTACCTGCTCGCCACGCTGGCGGGCGACAAGACCTATCGCGCCTTCACTGATCCCGACGAGGTCATCCCGCACACCACCGTCGTCGACCCCGCGGCGCCGCAGGAGAAGGAGCCGCCGAAGCTGAAGGTCGGCCAGCTCGCCGCGCTGCTGCGGCGGTAGCCGACCGACCGCCCCGCGGAGCGTCGGTCAGATCAGCCAGCTCTTGCGTTGGTAGAACTTGGCCTCCTCGTCCTCTTCATCGACCGGCGTCACCGTGTGATTGGCCCGGCGGGCGGCCATCGACCGTGCGATGGCCGCGCGCTGCTCTTGTGCTTCCTCTTGCAGTCGCTGCCGCTCCTCCGCCTCGGCGGCGGCCTTGTCCAGGTCGGCGGCGTGCGTCACCCAGAACTCGTCCATCTCGGCGGTCAGCCGGTCGGCGATTTCCCGGCCGGTCGCCGCGGTCTGCTCGTTGATCGCCTGGATCTCGTCGAGCAACAGCGACATGCGGCGCTGGTTCTCGGCGGCGAGTTGCCTCGCTTCCTCGGCGTAGTCGACCATGCTGCGCCTCCTCGCTCATGCGGTGTGCGGCCTCGTCCCGGACGGGCTCACAATGGACCCGCCTCGGCGAACCCCGCGTCCAGCGGCCCGGCTTCGGCGAGTTCCGCGCCACTGTCCACTGGAACGTCCGGTACCCGCTCGCCCTGCTCCGGCATCGGCTTCGGGTAGTGCTCGCCATCCTCTTCGCGCCGGGTGCGCGGCAAGGTTCCGCTCGGCAGCCCTGGCCGATCGTCCTCGGTGTCCGGTTCCGAACCTGGAGCAGGCGTTTTCTCTTCTTCCTGAGGTTCCGGTGCCGGAGACTCCTCGTTCCGAGACTCCGGCGTAAGAGGCTCAGGCGCCGGGGGCTGCGCGTTGTCGGTGTCCGGCTCGATCGTCGAGATGACCGGTATGCCGTGCTCGTTCAGCTCGACGGTGAACTCCTGCTCCGCACCGGTGGTATCGGAGAGGACGAGTTTCAACCGGCCGTCCGGCCCCATCTCGAACTGCACATGCTTACCTCCGATATCGAATTCCGCCTCAGCGCGCGGCTTTCGGTCCCGACCTTCGTCATCCCGGTCGTCGGCTTCGGCCTTCTGCGGATCGATGCTGTGCATGAACTTTTCGATCGCGTCGTCGACTCCGCTTTTGATGATTCCGCTCAACGCGGACACGCCCTGCTCCACCGCTTGACCGAGGCCGGTTGCCAGCGGCGCGAATTCCCGCGCCACTTGGCTGAGCGCGGCAAGTCCGTCCAGTGCGGGCATCCTGGGCGCGGGGGCGGTCGGGATACTCGGTGTGGTCGGAATACTCGGCGTGGACGGAATACTCGGCGTGGACGGAATACTCGGCGTGGACGGGTTGTCCGGCGTGGTCGGTGTGGTCGACGCGGGGACTGTGCTCGGTGTCGTGCTCGCCGGGACCGTGGCGGCGGGCAGGCCTGGCGGGCCGGGAGCACTGGTCACCTCGGGTTTGTCCTGGTCGACCAGTGTCCCCGGTTGTGGTTCCGACGGACCTTCCGGGCGCGGGTAGCCATGCTCGGCCACCTGCGTCAGCGCATCGGCCAGGTTCTTGTACTGGTCTTTGAACAGTCGATCGACCTCGGTACAGACGTCGATATAGGACGACAGTTTGCGGTCGAAGTCCGGCTTGAACGTCTTGGTCAGCCACTCACCGGTGACGCTGCGCACTCGGTCGCCGTACGCGCCGGTGAGCATGTTCTCGCTGTCGGAGTTGATGAAGCCGAGCACGCTTGTGTTGATCTTGTCCTCCGGCACGGCGAGTGCGGGGAAGATGCGGCCCAGCTCGCGGACTTGGTCGGCGTCGATCCATTCCCGCGCGTTGTGCACGTCGACGATGACCTTCACCTCCGCCGGGGTCTTACCGTCGATCTCGACGACCTTCCTGCCGCCCACCGGTCCCGCGAGCAACTCTCGGGTGGCGAACGCCTTCGCGGCCACCGCCGACCGCAGCGAACCCGCCATATCGGCGATCACGGTGACGGCGGTCTTGACGTGCTGCCGGTCCTCGTCGGCCAGGACCGACTGTTTGCCGAGCATGTCGAGCGCGGCGGCGGCCGCCGTACCCTGCCACAGGCCGGGCAGCCGACGGGTGTAGCCCTGCTGCGCGTCCCATTGCCGATCCACTTCCGACAGTGCGGCTTTCAGCGCCTCGCCCGTCTGCTCCAGTCTGTCCAACCGGGTGCCGCGCTGCTCGTCGTACATCGCCAGCAGCTTGCCGACGCCGACGCGTCTCTCGTTGTCGCCGAACGCCGCCTCGTACAGCGGCGTGAACTCGATCCAGTACTGCAACCCCGCGCTGCCCTCGTCCAAGAGGGTGTCGATCGCCTTGCCCTGCCAGGAAACCGTCATGATTCCGACTCCTCGAATGTCTGGCGTCGCCGGTGCGAGCACGGGTCATTCGGCGGTCTCATGTCTTGTTCGTCTCGGAAGCGCGCTGCTGGTCGGTTTCGGCGTAGGCCACCACGGCGGCCCCGAGCGCGTCGGCGGTCGCGGTGGTGGCCTCACTCCAGTTCCGCAGCCACGCACCGACCCGTTCGAGGCCCTGATGCACCGCGATCCCCTGCGGCGCGTAATTCCGGCCCGCCTCGTCACCGCTGCCGAACAGGTGATCGGCGACTCCCTTCGCCTGGTCGCGGACGACGTCCGCCGATCTGCGATAGTCGCTGCCGAGCGCACCGAGTTCCCCCGTCCGCACACCGACCATTTCCGACCCGCCCACGACTCCCCTCCGTCCTCGTAGTGTCGTTGCGCCGACGCGAATCGCGTTCGCGCCGAATGCCGCCCTACTTCCTTCGACGCAACACGCCGACACTCGGTTCCCTCGAATTTTCGCCCCCGCGGATTCGGTCAGCTTCCGATTCTGCCTCGGTCGGTGCGGACCCATTCGGAGGTGCCGTCGGGGTGGCGCTGGAATTCCCATGCGGCGTAGTCGCCGCCCTTCTCCACCACGGTGACGTGGTCGGCGAAGCCGTCGTGGTCGTAGTCGGTCCAGACCTGCATCGCGTCGGCACCCGTGGTGGTGACGGTGTCGAGCGAGCCGTCGCCGTCGATGCCCTGCGTCGGGTGGTGCAATTCGATCGCGCCCAGGCCGTCGAGCGACGAAGACGCGTCGATACCGGGTATATCCAGGCCTGGGAATTCGCTCGAGGTGATCATGACCCCTCCTCAGCAGGACTCGTACCGGTGGTGCGATGCCGCTCGAGCGGCATCGTTCCATCCTGTCACCCGCGCGGGCTCGACGCAGCCCCGCGAGTTCACTTCTTCGGCATCAACAGCCACAGCACCAAGTAGATGACGAACTGCGGGCCGGGCAGCAGGCACGACACCACGAACAGCAGACGGACGACGTTGGCGTTCCAGCCGAGATACTCGGCGATGCCACCGCAGACGCCTGCGATCCACTTGTCGTGGGTGGAGCGGGTGAAACGGCGGGTGGGGGCGGTCATTGGTCTTCCCTCTCGTGCGGTGATCGCTACGTCCTCCACTGTGCCCGTCGTCGCGGGCCCCGCCATCGGCCCGGCGGCCGATACCGACCCTGATTTCTCCCGGGGTCGACCTCAGGGTCCGACCCCGAGCACGGCAGACTCGTGCTGGTGAGCACCACTCTGCATGCCCGCGGCCTGTCGGCCGGTCACGGCGAGCGCACGCTGTTCGCCGACTTGGATCTGACCCTCGCGCCGGGCGACGTGATCGGACTGGTCGGTGTGAACGGCGCGGGCAAGTCGACGCTGCTGCGCATGCTCGCCGACCGGCACGCACCGACGGGCAGCATCACGCTCAGTCCCCCGGACGCGACAGTCGGTTATCTGGCCCAGGAGGCACAACGGGTCGAAGGCGAGACCGTCTTCGAATTCCTCGGTCGCCGAACGGGAGTCACCGAGGCGCAGCGAGTTATGGACGCCGCGGCCGAGCGCCTCGCCGACGGCGGGCCGGACGAGTACTCCCCCGCGCTGGAACGCTGGCTCGCCCTCGGTGGGGCCGATCTGGACCAGCGCGCCCACGAGGTCGCCGCGGATCTCGGCCTCGCGGACAGTCTGTCCAGCGGCCTGGATACACCCATGACCGGTTTGTCCGGCGGTCAGGCCGCGCGGGCCGGGCTGGCCTCGGTCCTGCTGTCCCGCTTCGACATCCTGCTGCTGGACGAGCCGACCAACGACCTGGACCTGGACGGCCTGAGCCGGCTGGAACAGTTCGTCGCCGGTGTGCGGGTCCCATTGATGGTGATCAGCCACGACCGGGAGTTCCTGGCGCGCACGGTGAACCGCGTCGTCGAGCTGGATCTCGCGCAGCAACAGGTCGGGTCGTACGACGGCGGCTACGAGTCGTACCTGATGGAGCGCGAGATCGCCCGGCAGCACGCGCGCGAGGCGTACGAGGACTACGCCGACACCAAGGCGGGCTTGGAGGCCCGCGCGCAGATGCAGCGCAACTGGCTCGAACACGGTGTCCGCACCGCCCGCCGCAAGGCGCGTGATCCCAGGAAGGTGGACTCGGACAAGGCGGGCCGCAAGATGCGGGCCGAGTCCACCGAGAAGCAGGCCGCCAAGGCCAGGCAGACGCAGCGCCGCATCGAACGGCTCGAGGTGGTGGAAGAACCCCGCAAAGAATGGGAACTGCGCATGAGCATCGCCGCGGCCCCGCGCAGCGGCTCGGTGGTGGCGACCCTGTCCCAGGCGGCCGTCACCCGTGGCGACTTCACGCTCGGCCCGATCACCACCCAGGTCGACTGGGCCGACCGCATCGTGCTGACCGGGGCGAACGGCTCCGGGAAGTCGACGCTGCTCGCCCTGTTGCTGGGACAGCTCCAGCCCGACACCGGGACGGCGAGCCTGGGCTCCGGCGTCGAGGTCGGCGAGGTCGACCAAGCGCGCGGGCTGTTCCGCGGGACCGCGGCCCTGGCCGCCACTTTCGGCGGCGAACTGCCGGACTGGCCGGAGGCCGAAGTGCGCACGCTACTGGCGAAATTCGGCCTGCGTGGCCCACACGTGCTGCGGCCGTGCGACACGCTGTCCCCCGGCGAACGCACCCGCGCCGCCCTCGCCCTGCTCCAAGCCCGGGGCGTGAACCTGCTCGTGCTCGACGAGCCGACCAATCACTTGGACCTCCCCGCCATCGAACAACTGGAGCAGGCCGTAGAGTCCTTCACCGGCACACTCCTGCTCGTCACTCACGACCGCCGCATGCTCGACACCGTCCGCGCGACCCGCCGCTGGCACATGAACGCGGGCGTACTCACCGAAACCCACTGACCCACGGCCGCGGCACGACCTCAACCCTCTATACCCCTGCGACCCGCTTCGCCAGATCGTCCGCCAGCTGACGCGCCTGCGCCGGGTCGGTGGCCTCCACCATCACCCGCACCAATTCCTCCGTGCCGCTGGGTCGAAGCAGCACGCGCCCGGAGTCGCCGAGTATCCGCTCCGCCTCCAGCACGGCTTCGCGGATCTCGGGTGCGCGCGCGACCACGGATTTGTCATTGACCGGCACGTTCACCAGAATCTGCGGCACGGTGCTCAGCACGCTCGCCAAGTCGGCCAGGCTGCGCCGGGACTGCGCCATCCGCGCCATCAAGCGCAGGCCGGTGAGAATGCCGTCGCCGGTGGTGCCGTGTCGCGGGAACACCACATGCCCCGACTGCTCGCCGCCCAGCGTGAAGCCGCCGCGCCGCAACTCCTCGAGCACATAACGGTCGCCGACGGCGGTGGTGCGCACGGTGATTCCGGCCGTCCGCATCGCGATGTGCAGGCCGAGGTTGCTCATCACGGTGGCGACCAAAGTGTCTTCGGCCAGCTCGCCCGCCTCGTGCATGGCGAGGGCCAGGATCGCGAGGATCGCGTCCCCGTCCACCACATTGCCGTAGGCGTCCACGGCCAGGCAGCGGTCGGCGTCGCCGTCGTGCGCGAGACCGAGATCGGCGCCGTGCTCCACCACCGCGGCCCGTACCTGCTCGAGATGGGTCGAGCCGCAGCCGTCGTTGATGTTCAGCCCGTCCGGCTCGGCGTTGATGGCGATCACCGTCGCACCGGCCTCACGGTAGGCGGCGGGTCCGACTTCCGCGGCGGCGCCGTGCGCGCAGTCGACCACGACGGTCAGCCCGGATAGGTCCTGGCCCGTCGCCTCCACCAGATGTTCCACATAGCGTTCGTGGGTGCCCGCGAGGCTGTATTGATCTGGGACGGCCAGCCCGTGATCGCGCGCGCCCGCCGCGCTGCGGACCCGGCCGATGCCCGCGCCGGTCGGCCGGAACTGCGTCTCCGCGGCCATGAGCGCCTCGATCCGGTCCTCGATCGCGTCGTCGAGTTTGTGCCCGCCCGCGGCGAAGATCTTGATCCCGTTGTCGGGCATCGGGTTGTGCGAGGCGGAGATCATCACGCCCAGACAGGCGTCGTACAAACCGGTGAGGTAGGCCACGGCCGGTGTCGGCAGCACCCCCACCGACAGCACGTCCACTCCCGCCGCGGTCAGCCCCGCGGTCACCGCGGCCTCGAGCATCTCCCCGCTGGCCCGCGGGTCGCGCCCGACCACCGCGAGCGCGCGCTTCTTGCCCCGGCTCAGGATCTGCGCGGCCGCGCCGGAAACGCGCAACGCCAGCTCCGGACTCAGTGACTCGTTGGCAAGCCCGCGGACTCCGTCGGTGCCGAACAACCGTCCCATACCTCGCCCCTCATTGGTGATCTGTGGCGTGGGCGCGCCGGCCCGGGAGGCACCGGCCCGTGCACCACGAAGGCCCCGCTAACGCCGCATCTTCATACAGCGCGAGAGCAGGCGACCAGCTGTTCGCTGGAGCCTGCTCTCGTACAGCTGCCGCGTCGACCGTACCGCGTCCGGCACCGAGAGGGTGCCGGATGCGGTGGGCCGACGTTGCCGAAATCAGCGCTTCGAGTACTGCGGCGCCTTGCGCGCCTTCTTCAGACCGTACTTCTTGCGCTCGGTGGCGCGCGGGTCACGGGTCAGGAAGCCGGCCCGCTTGAGCGCGGGACGATCCTCCGGGGTGACCTCGATCAGCGCACGGGCGATGGCCAGCCGCAGAGCGCCTGCCTGGCCGGACGGGCCGCCGCCGACCAGGCGGGCGTGCACGTCGAAGGACTCGGTGCGCTCGACGGTCACCAGCGGCGACTTGACCAGCTGCTGGTGCACCTTGTTCGGGAAGTAGTCCTCGATGGTGCGGCCGTTGAGCACGAAGTTGCCGGAGCCGGGCAGCAGGCGCACGCGCACGACGGCCTCCTTGCGGCGGCCGACCGTCTGCACCGGGCGGTCGATCACGATCGGAGCGTAGGACGCCGAGGCCTCGGAGTCCTCGTAGCCCGCACCGTCCTCGACAGCCTCGGCGGCGTCGAATTCCTCGACGTATTCCTCGTTGAATTCCTCGGGAGCGGTCACTGGGCCACCTGCTTGATCTCGAACGGAATGGGCTGCTGGGCGGCGTGCGGGTGCGTCGGGCCCGCGTACACCTTCAGCTTGCCCGCGATCGCGTTGCCGAGCTTGTTCTTCGGGATCATGCCCTTGACGGCCTTCTCCACGAGCCGATCGGGGCGGCTCTCCAACACCTGACCGACGGTCCGCGACTTGAGGCCGCCCGGGTGCCCGGAGTGGTGGTGGATCAGCTTGTCCTGCCGCTTGTTGCCGCTGATGGCGACCTTGTCGGCGTTGATGATGATGACGAAATCGCCACCATCGACGTTCGGGGCGTAGGTCGGCTTCGTCTTGCCACGCAGCAGATTCGCTGCCTGGACGGCGAGACGGCCGAGCACTACGTCAGTGGCGTCGATGACGTACCACTTACGGGTCACGTCACCCGCCTTGGGGCTGTACGTAGGCACAGTGCTTCCCTGTCTGTCGTCGGTGTTGCCAGCCGAGCGTGCGGTCGAGGTGTTCCCGGCGGCCGGTGGAGACCCGGGACTCGGTGGACATCCGGACGATCACCAGGAGTCGGCCGGACGTTCCACACGCCAGCGAGCAACGATACCAGTGGGGTATCGCGGGAAGAAATCGCGTCAGATCTCGATCGGCGGGCCCAGGTCGATGGCGCCCGGCGGGCCGGGGACCAGATAGCGCAGAGTATCGACATCGGGCCGTCCGCACTCGGCGGCCCGTTCCCGCGCTTCCCGCTGGTTGCCCCGTGCGGCGGTGACCCCTGGTTTGGGCTGGATGATCGCATCGGGCGCGGTCGGACAGCCGACCGGCTCGCCATCGACCCCTTCCTCCGCGACGACCGATGCCGTGTCGAGGACGACCGGCTGCGCGGTCAGCTCCACGCCATGATTCCCGGAGGGAAGCGCGACCACGGCCAGCGCCACCGCCCCGACGACGGTGTTGGCCCCGAACAAGTTGCCCTTCATCTTGTTCCACAGCTTGCCCTTGGGGTGCCGGTCCTCGTCGTCGGAGTCGGCGCCCGAGTCCTGCCATGGCCCCTGACGCTGCTGACCGGGGTACGACTCCGGCCCGCCCGGATAGGGCGGACGCGGGTCGAGGGGCGGCACCGGCCCACCGGGCGGACGACCGCCGTCTTGCTGCTCGTCCGGCGCGCTCGGCGGCCGGGTGAAGCGGCTACCCAGCTCGGCGAGATTCGGCGGCAGGCCCCGCGGCACTTCGTCGCGACCGATCCTGGTCGTCGCCTCTTCGGGTTGGGTCGGGTATCCCGGGCCGTACTGCACACCGGGCACCGGCCGCGCCGACCGCTGACCCGCGTCCGCCTGCTGCGGGGGGTACTGCGCGTCCACCGGGCGCTGCGGAGCGGGCGCGGGTTCGGTGTGCCTGCCCGCGGGCTCCGGCTCGTCCGCCTCCGGATCGCTCACCAGCAGGTGCGCCGCGCCGAGGACGAGGGCGTGCATCGGATGATCGGCCACGTGCAGGCGGTGTCCGAGATGGTTCTGGAAGGCCAGGCGCAACGCGTCGTTGAAGCGCACGTTGCCCGACAGCAGGACCGTCGAGGTGTCCGCGCCGATCGAACGGGCCGCCGCCATGACCTCGATCACGACGTCGTCCGCCGACCTGGCGTCACGCATGGCCTCCGCGTCCACCGGAACGTCGACCGACTCGGTGGGCTGCTCGTCGTCGCCGTGCACCGCGACCACCAGCATGCCGCGGCCGTCGGAGTACACACCCGTCGCGCCGACGCCGTTCGGCCTGGACCGGTCCGGCGGGTGCACCAGTCCGAGGGCGCGGACGTAGCCGGACAGCGCGACGCTCTCCGGCAGCGGTTCCACGACGACATCGAGCTGTTCCACCATCGAGGCGTAGACATCGATCTTCTCGTCCGGCCAGCTGTCCGGGTAGGGCAAGGCCACCAGATCCGGTTTGCCGCGCAAGTGCTTGCCGATCTCGGCGAGCGGGTTGTACAGGCGCGCGCGGAACACCAACTCCGCGGGCCATGTCGCGCCGGCGACCACGATCTGCGGATGCCCGAGGATGTCGCGCACGTCGGCGATCGCCATCCCGAGATCGGGTCTGTTGCGTTCCACGCCTGCCGTGTGCAACCGGCCCGACGAATCCGCCAGCAGATAGGCCGGCGGCGTCCACATGCCCTCCACCTGCACGGGGCGGATGGGAACGCCACCGCCACCGGCCGCCACGGACACCACATCCCAGCCGAGATGCACTGCCCCTACTCGCACCGTCACAGGCATAAGTGTGCCCGGTTCGCGGCCGAGATGCTCGTCGTTGCCGTCCCACGCCGCTGGGCGCCGCCTCCGCGCACCGGGGCGTAGCCGGACCGTCCGGACCGCGTCACGCGGCCGACTTCTTCAGTCGCAACCGGCGCCAGGTCATGACCGCGAGCACCACGGTGATCAGCAACAGCACGCCGACGTCCAACGCCCAGATCTCCGCCTTGTGCTGCCAGAGCGTGTCGGCCTGCGCGTTGAGGAACAGGTCGCGGATGTTCACCGTCGACGCGCCCGTCGCGTATCCCCAGCGAGCGGGGAACAGCCAGGACACCTGCTCGAGCACCACCCGGCCGGTGACCGGGATCAGGCCGCCCGCCATCACCAGCTGGCACATGATGGCCACCACCAGCAGCGGCATCACCTGCTCGTTCGACTTGGCCAGCGACGAGAGCAGCAATCCGACGACCACACAGCAGATCGCGGTCAGTGCGATATCGATGTACAGCTCCGCGCTGCCGGACGCCAGCACCGCGCCCTGACCAGGACGCTTCTTGCCCGCGAGGACGATGCCGACCAGCACCGCCGATTGCAGCAGCGCGGTGAAGCTGAACACCGCGATCTTCGCCATCAGATACGCAGAGGGCAGCAACCCCACGGCGCGCTCGCGATGGAAGATCGTCCGTTCGCCGACCAGGTCGCGCACCGTGAGCGTTGAGCCCATGAAGCAGGCGCCCAGGATCAGCACCACGAGCAACTGCTGTGTCTCACTTCCGCCTTCGGGCACGAATGTGCCGTCCGGCAGCGCTCTCAGCGCACCGCGCTGGAAACCGTTCTTCCCCGGCACCACCAGCGACAGGCCGCCGAGGATGAACGGCAGCAACACCAGGAACGTCAGATATCCGCGGTCGGCCAGGATCAGGCGGACCTGCCTGCGCGCCAGGGTCGAGAACTGTTTGCCGCGGCTGGATTGCGGCGGACTGCCCGCGGGCCCGTACGGTTGCGCAGGCGGCGGGGGTGGCGCCGCGAACGCCTGCCGGGAGCGATACGCGGCGAACGCCTGGTCCGGGTTGGCCGCGACGTCGGCGAAGATCTCCGCCCAGTCGCTGGTGCCCAGCGTCGCGCCGACACCGGCCGGATTGCCGCAGTAGGCGGTCTTCCCGCCGGGGGCGAGCAGCAGCACCTGATCGCACATGTCCAAGTGCGCCACCGAGTGGGTCACCACGATCACCACGCGGCCCGCGTCGGCCAGTTCGCGCAGCATCACCATGACCTGGCGGTCCAATGCCGGGTCAAGGCCCGAGGTCGGTTCGTCCAGGATGAGCAGCGACGGGCCGGTCAGCAGTTCCAGCGCCACCGAGGCGCGCTTGCGCTGACCGCCGGAAAGGCGGTCGACCCTGGTGTCGGCGTGCTCGGTGAGCGAGAGCTCTTGCAGCACACCGTCGATGACCTGCTGCCGGTCCTGCTTGCTGTTGTCCCTCGGCAGCCGCAGCTCGGCCGCGAAACCGAGCGCCTGGCGCACTGTGAGCTGGCGGTGCAGCACGTCGTCCTGCGGCACCATGCCGATCCGGGAACGCAGCGCCTCGTACTCGGCGTGCAGGTTGCGGCCTTCGAAGGTGACCACGCCGCCCGAAGGCCGGGTGGTGCCCGCGATCAGGCGCGACAGCGTGGATTTGCCCGCTCCGGACGGGCCGATCAGCGCGGTCAGGGTGCCGCGGCTGGCCGACATGTTCACGTCGACGAGCAGTTGCTTGTTGCCCTCGACGGTGAAGCCGACCCCGTGCACCGCGAGGCCCTGCTCGGCGACCGGCTTCTGCCGGTGCACCAGTGTGCCCTGCTGGACGACGAAGTCGACGTTGCCGATGGTGATGATGTCCCGCTCGCGCAGCACCGCCCGTTGCTGGCGGTGCCCGTTGACGAACGTGCCGTTCGCCGAGCCGAGGTCCTCGATGGCCAGCCCCTCGGCGGAGGCAACCAGGCGGGCGTGCTTGCGCGAGGCCAGCGGATCGTTGACGACGATCTGGTTGTCGGTAGTGCGGCCGATGCTCAGGCCGGTCTGCGGGATCCGGTCGGCGCGGGCGATGGGCGCGGTGCTCGCCCTGGCCCGGACCGGCGGCATGTTCGAGGTGTCCGCCCTGGTCGTCATGTTGATGTTCACCGCGGGCGCCGGTGCGTCCTGGGGCGGCGGATAGTGCGGATGCTGGAACTGCTGCACGGGCCGCCGGACCCCGTGCGGCGGCGGTCCCGGCTGCGGCATCGGAGCCGGTTGCGGCGGGCGCACGGAAGGACGTTGCGGGGGTTGCGGGGTCGCGGGCAGCAGGTGCAACAGCGGGCCGCTGATCGCGTCACCCAGCCGGACCTGCGTGGGGCGGTCGATCGACACCGGCTGGGTCAGCCTGCGCGCGTCCACGAAAACCCCGTTGGTGCTCTTGTTGTCGGTCAACACCCAGGCGCTGCCCTGCCAGGCCAGCGTCGCGTGCACTCGCGAGACGAGCGGGCTGTCGACGAAAAGCGTCACCTCCGGCGCGCGGCCCATCGTGACCTGCTGGCTCGAATCGAATACTCGTTCGTTTCCATCATGGCGCACGGTGATGGTCTGCGCCCCCGGTGAAGACATGCAGCGGATACTATTCCATCACCCGGACATCGGCGGTGCCCCCGATGCGCCAAATGCCCCGATCCGGCGACCGATGTGAACGATCTAGCGGCCGACTAGGGGGAGCCTTGCCGAGAGTCCGAGCGACCGCGCTGGTTGCGACGCTGCTCAGCATTCTGGTGCTGGTCGGCGGCTGTATTCGAGTGGTCGACGGCCGGGCCGTCTCCGTCTACGACGATCCGTTCAAGGTTGCCGGGCTGCCCACCACGAGCGGCCCCAGCGGCCCCCGCACCGGCGTCCCGGACAGCACGCTGACCGCGACCAACGGCGACGGCGGCGCCGTGGACACCCTGGCGCTCAACGCCGTCGACGACATCCAGACCTACTGGCGCGGCGAATTCGGCAAGGAGTTCCAAGGC
Organism: Nocardia sp. NPDC051911; assembly: GCF_040681035.1. NCBI lineage: Bacteria > Bacillati > Actinomycetota > Actinomycetes > Mycobacteriales > Nocardiaceae > Nocardia > Nocardia sp. NPDC051911. Next base: position 182,693 of record NZ_JBFAXY010000013.1, on the reverse strand, counting down.
GAGTTCAAGCCGGTCGAGAAGCTGCTGTCCTGGAGCGCGAAGGCCGGGCGTCCCGAGTCGGTCGAGTTCTGTAAGGAGAGCACCTATCGCTTGGTGAACGCCGCCTTCTGCCGCCTGGACAATTCCATCGGCTGGGATCGGTCGGTGCTGCTTCCCACCATGGAGGAGACCTTCGGGAAGATGTCGGTGGTGATGGTGCTCGCGCACGAGTACGGGCACGCGGTGCAGACCATGGCCAAGATCGTCGGCGCGAAGGACCCGGTGATCGTCAAGGAGCAGCAGGCGGATTGCTTCGCGGGCGCGTTCATGCGGCACGTGGCAGAGGGCAAGGCAAAGCACTTCACGATCAACACCTCCGACGGCCTCAACACCGTGCTCGCCGCCACTGTCGCCATCCGCGACTCCGACCCGGACGATCCGGAGAGCGTGCACGGCTCCGCCTTCGAACGGGTCACCGCCGTGCAGATCGGTTTCACCGACGGTCCCAAGGCATGCAAGGGCATCGACCAGGACGAGATCGACCAGCGCCGCGCCAATCTGCCGCAGAGCTTCAGCGACGACAACGGGCGCGGCGAGTACCCCATCACGAAACAGACCCTGGTCGAACTCACCAAAGCACTCGAAGCCATTCTGCCGATCGACCACGAGCCGACATACGACTACTCACGGGCGAAGATCAATTGCCCCGACGGCGTCGTGACCGAACCGGTGTCGTACTGCCCCGCCGCGAACACGATCGCCACCGATATTCCCGGACTCGCCGAGCGCGGTACCTCGACGTCCGGCGCGGACGACCCGCTGCCGCTCAAGGTAACCGGCGACTACAACGGCTACATCGTGTTCATCTCCCGATACACCTTGGCCGTCCAGCAGAGCCGTGGTCAGAGTCTGGTCGGGGCCAAGACCGGCCTGCGCGCGGCCTGTCTGTCCGGAGTGGTCACCGGCAAACTCGCCGAGTCCGGGCGGCCGGTGGATCAGGGCGATATCAAGCTCGCCGCAGGCGATCTGGACGAGGCGGTCTCGGGGCTGCTCACCGATGGCCTGGCCGCGAGCGACGCCCAGGGCAAGACCGTCCCGAGTGGTTTCTCACGAGTCGAGGCCTTTCGCGCCGGTGTCCTGAACGGCGAAAGCGTGTGCGCCGCGCGCTATTCGTAGCGCGGGCTCAGCGGCCGAACGGCGGCGGCGCGGCCAGTTCGAAGCGCAGCACGCGGTTGCCGAGCATGATCTCGGTGCCCGGCATGAGCGCCATGGACTGGCGTGGCGCCAGGCGCACCCAGTCGCGGTAGCCCGGCAGGCGAGTGCGGGTTCCGTTGGTCGAGCCGCAGTCCACCACCGTCACATCCCAGTTCACCAATCGGATTTCGGCGTGCGCCCTGGACATGCCACCGGAGGCGTCGTCGACCCGCAGCGGGACGAGCCCGCTCTCCGCGGCGGGCGAGCGCTCCGGATCGCGACCGATCACCGCGTCCGCGGCGAGCATGTAGGTCATGCCGTCGTCGAGGATCAGCATGCCCAGCGGCGGGCGGACCACTTCGATCAGCGCTTGGGTCTGGTCGACCGGCATACCGCAGACGGTGCAGAACGCCGCCCGAGGATCGCTGGGATGCGCTCGCGCGCATTTGAATCCCATCACCTTGACCGTCAGCGCGGTGGCCTTCGCGGTCGCCTCGAGCCGGCGCTGCAGCTCCGGGTCGGGCCGCGGCGCGGGATTGGTGCCGCCCAGCTGCGTCGGCGCGTGGTGCGGGTCGATCGGCGTCTGCTCGGTCTGGGCATCGAGCATCGCGGTCGACGGCGCCGTCGGGTATCGCGGCGGTCGCGGCTCCTGCCGTTGCGATTCGGCGGACGGCTCGTATTCGACGCGCGCCGTCGGCACCGGATGCGTCTCCGGGCGGTGGTGCGCGCCGGCGAAGCCGGACTCTCCGCCGTTCGTCGGCAGGCCCGTGCGGGAGCCATCCGTCCAGACGATCGCGCCACCTGCCTGCGCGATGCCCTCGACCAGCCTGCCGATGCCGCGCTCGGGTGGCAGATCCGGGATGCGGCCCTTCGCGTCGTCGACGAACAGCGCCGCCGCCCGCGCCGGAACCGCCGCGACCCGATCCACCGTGAAGGCGGCGTCGCTGCCACGGTATCGCTCGAGCACGCCGTCACCGGCCAGCACGGCGGTGATCGCCCCGTGCAAGAAGATCGCCACGCCCCCGTGCTCGGCGGTGGACAGAATGCCGAAGTCGATCGGCTCGCCCGGGCTGATCTGCTCGGCCTGTTTCATCAGCCAGCGCGTCGCGTGCCGGGCAACCAGAGCGCCGGGGCCACCCGGCTCCCGATCGGTCGCGTCGCGCACCAGTTCGGCCAGTGATTCCAAAGCGACGACGGCGGTCGAGTCCGGGGTGGGCCTGCCCGGCCTGCGGTGCGCGACGACGACGACCGCGCCCGCGACCCTGGCCACGGCGTGGCTGCCGACGACGACCTCGACCTGCCGATCCATCAACGGTATCGGCCTCCACCGGGATTGCAGTGCAAGGTCGTCGCCACACCGACAAGGGTATTGCAATACGACGACCATCGGTCCCCCTACCCGGCGTCCGTCGGGTAACTTCAGTGTCAGCAACGGGAGGAACGAGGGGCCTGAGATGGTTCGGACGCAACGGATCGCGCTCACCGCGTCTTGCCTGGCACTGGCGGGGATGCTGGCCGGTTGCGCGGGTGTGCACGGCACGCCGACCGCGGGTGAGATCGATGTGCGCAAGCTGGAAGTCGGCACCTATCCCGTCGACAAGCACGAGTACAACCAGGATTCGGCGGGCAAAGGCGCGCTGCTGGAAGGCATGCGGATGTCCGACGCCGTGGCTCCGACCGTGCGCATCGACTCCACGCTGAAATTCGGCCGCGGCAGCACCGTCGTCAAGGACGCCGAGCAGGCGCTCGACTTCGTGGCCAAGGTGTCCAGGCCGGTCTTCGACAATCGCAAGCTGGTCGTGGGATACGCCGCCAGCGGCGCCGACCGTCCCGATCCGGCCGGCCAGTCCAATCCGGCCCCGCAGGCCACCGCGGTCACGAACGCGTTGTTCCGCTTCCCCGACGAGGCCACCGCGAAGCTCGCCGCCCGTGAACTCGAGGACGTCGACATCGCCGTTTCGCCGGACAATCGCAAACTGTCGTCCACGAAGTATCCGGACTCCTACATCCACTGGCGGCCCGGCGTTCCCAACGTCGGCACCTTCATGGCGTACAAGGAATTCGTCATCTCCTTGTTCATCCAGCGTCCGACGGCGGATGGCGACGACCTGGTGAAGTGGGTCGACAAGACCTTGGCCGCCCAGGTCGCGCAGCTGGACAAATTCACCCCGACCCCGGTGAACAAGCTCGACACCCTGAAGTCCGATCCCGACGGCCTGCTCGCCCGCGTCGCGGTCGCCGACCGCAAGAACCGCGTGCCGGATCCGGCGACCTTCGCCGTCTACGGCGGCTTTCACACGGTGCACCGCGCCGATGACGAGTCGGTCCACCTGCGCCTGGTCGAGGAAGCCGGCGTGGACCACATCGGCCTGCTCGACGACAGTTACGTCGCTCGCACCCGAGACGCGGCCGCCGCCCAGAAACTGGTCACCGGCCTGCTGGACAGCGAAGGCGCGCACTACGACCCGCTGGGCGCTCCCAAGGATGTCCCCGGCGCCAAGTGCCTGCAACTCAACAGCAAGGGCGACCCGGACCGCGAGTACAAATACCGGTGTTACGTCGCGTACAAACGGTACGTCGGAGTCGTCACCAGTGATAAGGAACCGGACGTGCGACAGAAGGTCGCCGCGGAGTACGCGCTGCTGGCGAACAGTTTCTGAGATCGACGGCGGTAGGCGTCCAGCGCTTTCGCGATCCTCGGCCGCGGGTGGGCCGAAGTAGGATCCGGCGCAACTACCGCAGTCAGGGGAGGGAAGAGTGCAGCACGGCGCGATGTCGAGACCGATCCGAACCGCCGGTGCCCTGGTGCTGGCCTGCGCCGTAGCCCTCGGGGGCGGCGCGTGCGGCGACCCGGCGGCCGGAACGGACAAGTCCGCGCAGCCCGTCGATCTGGCGCAGCTCGACGTGGGCAATTACGCGACGACGCCGCGCGCGTACGGAACAGCGAAGAATCCCGAGCAGGCGCGCATGATCGAGGCGGAGCGGCTCGCGAACTTCCTCCCGCCGCCCTCGGACATCGACCCCGGGTTCGTCTTCCAGAATCCGTCCTTGTCCAAGGTGTTCATCGAGCCGAAGAACGCGCTCGGGCGGATCATGGACGTCTCCCGGTTCGCCGAGGCGGCGCCGGATTTCGTCGCGGGATTCTTCAGCAACGCGGGCAATGCGCCGGACAACCGGGGCACCGACCTGGTCAACGCCGTCATGATCTTCCCGGACGAGCAGAAGGCGGCGGCCGCGGCGGCGGCCCTGGAACGCGTCGACTTCGAGGCCAACAACCGCAACACGCCCGTCCAGATCGCCAAGTACCCTGCCGCGCACGCGCATTGGCAGCCCACGGATCAGTCGATCGGATCATGGTTCGCCACGGGTAAATTCGTCGTCTACACCTGGGTCTACGACTATGTGAAGGTCTACCTGGAGAAAGTCGACCTCGCCGAACTGCTCGCCCTGGTCGAGAAGAGCCTGGACACCGTGGTCCCGGCGATCGGCCGGTTCACGCCCACGCCCGTCGACCAGCTGATGACATTGCCGATCGATATCGACGGCATGCTGAACCGGGCGCTGCCGCGTCCCAGGGAAGACTCCTGGATCGACCCGCCCGGCGCGTACACCGAGCGCGGCGCGCTGCACTTCACCATCGATTCGGCCGACGACCGCCGGATCATCGAAGCGGCGGGAGTGGATCGGTACGCCGCCGACGGGACCCATCTGTTCCGCGCGCGCGACGACGACTCGGCCGCACGACTACGCGAGGAACTCGGCGGACTCACGAAGAAATTCCGCGGAGCCGAGTCACCGAAGGGCCTTCCCGCTGCCCAGTGCAAGGAGTACATCGGCAACAAGACGGTCGTCGTCCGGTTCTATTGTTCGGTGTCCTACGACCGCTACGCCGCGTTCGCCTGGTCGCATCAGCTGCTCGACGCACAGCAACGCATCTCCGCCCAGTACGCATTGTTGGTGAATGCCGCATGACAGGATTCCGCACCGCCGCTGTCGCTCTCGCGTGCACGCTGGCCGCCACGATCGTCACCGGCTGTGGTTCGACGCTCGCGGGAACCGCGCGGCCGGGTGAGATCGATATTCGCGGTCTCGACACCGGCAACTACCCCACCGAGCCGCCGAACGCGCACGACGACGACTATCAACCACTGTTCATCGACATGGGAAAGGTCGCCGCCATGCGGCTGGCCGATCACGTCGCCTCGGCCTACGACATCGATCCCAGGATGAAGTACAGCTGGACGCCGTCGAGTATCAGCAAGGGAACGCTGCCCGGGGAACTCGGTCGCCAGGAGGACATGCGACCGATCGCGGAACGCAACCGCATGATGTACGGGTTCCACACCAACGGATCGGATCAGAATGTCAGCCTGATCGCCTCCGGGTGGCCGACCAAGCCCCGGCCCAATTCCACCACGATCGGCACGATCGTCATGCAGTTTCCCGACCCGGACCGCGCACGTCAGGCCGCGAACGAGTTCTACGACGCCGATCTCGGCGCCTACCGCGACCAGAACGAGCCGGTCACGCTGCCGCGCCGGCCGCAGGCGCGAGCGCACTGGCGTCCCGGCTCGCCCTTCCTGCGCGCGATGCTCGCGCACGGCTCCTACGTGGTGGCGTTCCTCGTCTCGGCCAACGCTCCCGACCGCAACGCCCTCGTCACTCTCGCGGAAAAGGCGTACGACGTTCAGCTTCCGCTGCTCGATCAGCTGGCTCCGCTGACCGAGGAGGAGATGCTGCGGTTGCCTTGGGATCCCGATCATCTGCTGAGCCGCACCCTGAATCCGGCCGGCGTCCAATCGCCCAGCTACGACGATTCGCACGCCTTGTTCGGCCTGCGCGGCATCATGCAATACGCCGAAGACCTCGATTACGCGAAACAACGTTTCACGGCGATGGGGGCCGAGAAATTCGCCGTCTCCGGAGACACATTGGTGATCCGCACGCCGAACCAGGAAACGGCCCGGCGGATCGCCGCGGAACGCATCACCCCTACAGTGGTTGCGGGTCCGGCCGATCCCCCGCAGCACCTGCCCGATTCGGCGTGCGTGGAGAACCGGAGCGGAGTTTTCGACGACAGGCGATTCACCTGCGTCGTCGCGTATAAGGAATACGTCGGATTCGTCGCGGCGAATCAACTGCTGGACGCGCAACAGCGCGCCGCCGCACAGTATTCCGTTTTCGCGAACAGCCGATAATGCGGCACTTTCGTCGCGAATTCGGTCGAGTATGCTGCGTGGCGAACGCCAGCGGCCCGCGTGGAGTCAGGAGATCGTGCACATGGCGATTAGCCCCGGGACCATTGTCGGCGGGTACCGCATCATGCGGGTGCTCGGCGCGGGCGGCATGGGCACGGTGTATCTGGCCAAACATCCCAGTCTGCCCAGGACCGACGCGTTGAAGGTGCTCGGCGGCGAACTCAGCCGCGACTACGAGTTCCGTACCCGCTTCGAGCGTGAAGCCAATCTCGCCGCCGGACTGGATCATCCGAACATCGTCTCGGTCTACAACCGCGGTGAAGAACACGGCCAGTTGTGGATCGCCATGCAATACGTGGACGGCACCGATGCCGCCGCCGAACTGGCTCGCGACCCGCATGCGATGAATCCGCTTCGCGCACTGCGTATCACGACCGAAGTCGGCAAAGGACTCGACTACGCGCACCGCAAGGGCTTGCTGCATCGCGATGTGAAACCGGCGAATTTCCTGCTGTCCGCGCCTGCCGCCGGCGAGGAAGAGCGCGTGCTGCTCACCGATTTCGGCGTGGCGAAAGCCAATGATGACACCACCGAACTCACGCAGACCGGTAGTTTCGTCGCGACCATCGCCTACGCCCCGCCCGAGCAGCTCACCGGCAGCCCGCTCGACCACCGCGCCGACGTCTACAGCCTCGCGTGCTCGTTCTTCAAATTGCTCACCGCGCGCAACCCTTACCCGGGAACCCAACCCGCGCTGGTGATGATGGGGCATCTTCACGAGCCCCCGCCGCTGGCCACCGCCGTCAACCCCGGCCTGCCGCCCGCCATCGACCACGTTTTCGCCCGCGCCATGGCGAAGAACCCGGCCGAAAGATTCAACAGCTGCCGCGAATTCACCGATGCGGCGGCGAGCGCCCTCATTCCCGGCTACAACCCCGTCGCCACCAACACCTCCCCGACCTATCCCATCCAGGTATTCGATCCGCGGCCTGGGACCGACTCCCGAGTGGCCATCTCCGGTCAAGGGAGCGCCGCACGACCCGCGCGCAAGAACTGGCCGCTCGCGGCGGCCGCGGGCGTAGTGGCCGTCGCACTCGCCGCGGGGATCGGCATTTGGGCCTCTAATCGCGAGGGGCAAGCACCCGATCCCGCTGTCGCCACGCCGAGCAGCACGGCAGCGCTGTCGCCGCTGGACCGGGCGCGAGCGGACAACCCGGTATTCCGGGGCAAGACGATCACGATGGTCGACGTGCCGCGCGGCTCGCAGGTCTCGATCTTCCTCGGCGGCACCCCGCAAACCGAGTTCCTGCAGAATCTCGGATTCGTCTACAACCTCAACTACCGGCGCGCGGGCGACGAGGCATCGCCTCGCGAACTGACCGGAACCAACCGGCTGGAAGTAGCGGCGGACGGCTACGTGCTGGCCGTGCGCAGCGACGAAAAGGCCGGCGGCGGCGGTCTGCTCGGCCTTCCGTACCAAGTGGCGGGCACCCGTGCCACGGTGATTCCGCTGGACGATCCCGCGGCCGTCGCCGCGGTCCGCGACTGGAGCGAGTCGTCCCAGCAGACGTTGCTCGACCGTCTGGTGCCGGTGCTGCGCAATCGCGTGAAGTGATTCGGTCGCGTCCGCTGAATCCAAGCCTTCGTAGGGTTTTCGGTTCGCGCGACCACCGGATTTCGTCATTCTGCTGGTAGCGGCGGACTTAGGCGTTCGGTAAGGTGTACCGCAGCCAGCCCACTCGCCGATCATTACAGCAGCGAGCAGGGGGAAGGAGGGGAGCCGAGCGCTGGCGTTACAAGTCATGCAGACCCGGATCGCATCGTGGTCTTCCGAGCAGGCCCGTGCGCGGCCGCCGAAATCTACGGACGAGCCGGGCTGAGGGGCGCAGGGCCCTGATCCCGTGGGGCGATGCCGAACTTTCTCGAGTCGGATGGAACCGATCAGACCCGCACCGCGTCCAATCAGATGTACAGGCCAACTGAGGCTTCCGCCGTTGGCCGAGACGGGAACCGAAAGGAGCCGAAATGGCAGGACAGCTCGAAGCGAGCGAAGAGGCGATCTCGAAGTTTGTGGACAACTGCCGGCAGCGGCACCAGGATCTGCAAACCGCGATCACCGCACTGAACAGCAAGTCGGATCAGACCACCGCCACCTGGAGCGGTGCGGCTCGTCAGGCGTTCGACACGTTCATGGACAGCTACTTCGCCCAGGCGCGGAAGCTGAACGACCAGCTGGACCAGACGTCGGACAAGCTCGCCCACGCCGGACGGAAGTTCGCCGATCAGGACCAGCAGTTCGCCCAGCAGGTGGCCGCGCAGGCCTCCAGCCTGGACCTTCCCTGATCCGATAGCCGAACCACAGACAACAAGGAGCTCCCCATGGTAGCGAACGATCCCGGTCGGATTGCTTCGAACTTCGGCGAGGTCGAGGCGGGCGCCCAGGCCATCGTGTCCGAAGCGCGCAGCGTCATGACCATGCTCGAAGATTTCCACAAGCAGGTCACCGACTTCGTGACCAACTACTGGAAGGGTGACGCGAACGACGCGTTCGCGTCGCTGCAGGCCCAGTGGAACACGCAGGTCACCCAGCTGAACACCACGCTGGAAAGCGCGGGCAAGCTGGTCAGCAGTGGCAACTCGGACCTGCAGGGTACCGACACCGCGCTGGCGGGCCTCTTCTGAGATCCCGTCTCGGCTGATTCGAGCCCCCGGTACTTCGGTGCCGGGGGCTCGAATCGTTTTGCGCCGCAGTGGAGTCGGCTAGGTATGCGTGCCCGCGCCCCTCACGGCACGACGCGGACCGTATCCCCGAAATGCGAGCACGGGGCTTCCAATTGCCCCCATTCGTCTCCTGCGTACTGGCAACCGATACTCAGCTGAATTCCGAACTCCAACAGAACATGCCAGCGAACGGTTGATCCGTCTCCGGGATGTTCCAGGTAGGCCAAGCCGGAACGGCCACCGAACATCACATCCTGCTGCAAGTCGGTCAGCACCCCTGGCGGACGCTGCGCGATCTGCGCTTCCAGCTTCGCCGCGACCTGCGCGTAACTGGAGGACGCAGTCAGCGGCGCCTGCATTACCGTAATTCGTTGCCGCACAGCATCATCGGGTACCAGATCGACACGAGCGCGCCCCGTGTCAGGCGACTGGGCAATACGCCAGCCGGGCGGGACACGGAATCGGATTCGGCCGAAGGCCTCCGGTGCCGCCTCGGCCGGCGGGCCGACCGGCGGCGGTGCGGCGGTCGGCGACGCCGCTTCCGTGCTGGGCGCCGCTACCGTCTCTTCGCCGCGGCGACCGGACAAGACAACCGCACCGACGATCGTCAACGCGACGACCACCACGGCCGCGATCGCGGCGATCGCGATACGCGCGGCGCCATATCGAGGCTGTCGTGTCGCGGCACGCTCGCGAAGCGGTCGCATCCACTGTGTCTGCGCGGCGTGGACTTCGCGTGCCTCGGTCCGCCGCCCCCGGACGAGATCGGGACCGGCGACCGCACGCAGCTCGACATCGGCACCTATGGACTGCTGGACCGCCTCACGGAGCAAGTCCAGTTTTCTGGTATCACTGAGAGCCGCCACTTGCACGAGGTCGATCGGGCCGCTGTCGAGCAACCGAGTGATCAGGTTGCACAGAGCGGCGAAGCCCGCGGATCCGCTCTCGATCTCGGCCAACGCGAGTGTCGGCTCGTGCTCACAGGATTCGATATGCACGCCGCGATGGCTTCGGATGACCGCCGACGCCGTGGTGGCCAGCGTGCCGAACTCCAGTACCAGCGTTCGCCGACTGTGGCTGGTGCCCTCGTCCGACGCGACCGAACGGACCGCGATGTCCTCGAACACGACATCCGAGGCCACACGGCGTGCCGCCTGAGCGAGCACGCCACGACGGGCCGCGCCCCATTCGGTCGGGCAGACCAACGTCATCCGGGCACACGGAGTATCGACACGAAGATGCTCGAGCGCACTCGCGAAAACGGCGCTCATCGCGTCCACCACCGAGGGTGTGCGGGGTGGCAAAGCTATGGCATCGGCGGGCACGAATTGCACCACCGAACCGACGTGGGTAGGCGGGCTCAGCGATTGCCCCACGACGAGGTCGAAGCCATTGCTGCCCAGGACCACCGACGGCGGCGCGTCCCAGTGCGTGTCGGCGCCACGCGCCCAGATACGCGCCTCGGTGACGACGAGCTCGACCTCGGACATCAGGGCAACGGCATCCACGCCGTCTGGACCAGGCCCTCGACATTACGGGTGACGTAGGTGCCTCGGCCCGGCGGCATCGGGCTCGGTCGCTTGGTGCCCATCAGGACGCCCTCGTCCTTGCTGCAGCTCAGGATCAGGCCCGCCGAGCCCAGATCACGCATTCGAGCCAACGTCGCCTCGAACATCGCCCTGCTCGCACCACCCGAGCGCCGGGCGATGATCACGTGGAAGCCGAGGTCTCGGGCGTGTGGCAGATGTTCGAGCAGCGCCTGGACCGGGTTGCCCGCGGAGGTGGCGACCAGATCGTAATCGTCGATGATGACGTACAACTCCGGTCCGCTCCACCACGAACGATCCCGCAACTGCTGCGGCGTGACGTCCGAGCCCGGCGTGCGCTTGCCGACATACGCGGCCAGGTCGTTCATGTTCTGGGTGAACTGCGGCGCCGTGGAACCATAGCCCGCGAGATAGCCCTCCGGAACCAGTCCGAGCATGCCGCGGCGGTAGTCGCCGATGATGAAGCGAGCCTGATCGGGGGTGTTCGACGCGGCGATGCCCTCGATCAGCGAGCGCAGCAGCGTCGTCTTTCCCGATTCGGTGTCGCCGATGATGATGAAGTGCGGGCTCTCCACGAAGTCGATGTAGACCGGCGCGAGCTCGGACTCATTGATGCCGAACGGGATTCGCAGGCACTTCGCATTCGGGTCGACCTGGGCGGGCCAATCGCCCGCCAGATACAGCAGCTGCTCGCGCGGGAGCTGTTCGGGCAGCATGCGGACCTGCGGCGCGTGCCGGCCCGGCGTCAGCCTGGCGATGGCGGCGACCGCGTCCGCGACGGCCTGGGTGAGGTCGGTCGGGTCGGAGCTGCCGTCGATGCGGGGCAAGCCGGTCAGCATGTGCAGGCACTCCGGGGTCATACCGCGGCCCGGTCGCCCCTGGGGAACCAGTGAGGCGAACTTGCGGCCCAGATCGGAGTCCATCGGATCACCGAGGCGCAACTCGATCCTGGTGCCGATCTGATCCTTGAGCGCGGGCCGCGCCTCCGCCCAGCGGTTCAGCGCGATGACCACGTGCACACCGTAGGACAGACCCTGCACGGCGAGGTTCATGATGGTCTGCTCGAGCATCTCGAAGTCCTGGCGGATCGAGCTGAAACCGTCGATCACCAGGAAGACGTCGCCGAACGGATCCTCGTGCGCGCCCGCGGCGCCCGGGCTGGCCGCCGGGTCCATCGCGCGCAGCCTGCGGAAATCGGTCATCGATTCGATGCCGAGCTGGCGGAAGCGCGCCTCGCGCTGCCGGACGATGGTGGTCATCTCCGCGATGGTGCGGCGGACCTGGTCCTCGTCCAACCGGCTGGCCACCGAGCCGACGTGCGGCAGCCCTTGCAGGCTCGCCAGGGTGCCGCCACCGAAGTCGAGGCAGTAGAACTGCACCTGTTCGGCGGTGTGCGTCAACGACATCGCCATGATGAGTGTGCGCAGCGCCGTCGACTTGCCGGACTGCGGGCCACCGACGATGGCGACATTGCCGCGGGCGCCGGACAGGTCGATGACCATCGGGTCGCGACGCTGGTCGTACGGGCGGTCGACGATGCCGATCGGGGCACGCAGCGTGGACACCGGGGAGTATTCGCCGGTGAGAACGGAGCGCGGGACGAGCTGGTCGAGCGTCGGCGCCTCGTCCAGCGGCGGCAGCCAGATCTCGTGCGCCGGGCGGCCGTGGCCGCGGATCCGCGCGACCAGCATGTTCAGGTTGGACAGCTGCTCGCCGTCCTCGTCCTGTTCCGGTTCCAGGCTCGGTTCGGGCGGCAGCGGAACGCGGTCCGCCGCCCGGAAGTCGACATGGGTAGCGGTGAACGCGCGCGCCCTGACATCGATTTCACCGGACTGCGTGGCAACGGTCATGTCACGCTGCGAGCCACCGCCGACATACGCGCCGGAGACATAGGAAGCCTGGAAACGCTGGATCTCTCCGGAGTCGGCCTTCAGGTAGCCGCCACCGGGATTGTTCGGCAGGTTGTAGGCGTCCGGCACACCGAGCACCTGACGAGATTCGTTGGCGGAGAACGTTTTCAGGCCGATCCGATAGGACAGGTGGGATTCCAGGCCCTTGAGCTTGCCTTCCTCCAGTCGCTGCGAGGCGAGCAGCAGATGCACGTGCAGCGAGCGGCCGAGGCGGCCGATCATGACGAACAACTCCGCGAAATCCGGGTGCTGAGTGAGCAGTTCGGAGAACTCGTCGAGCACCACGAACAGTGCGGGCAGCGGGTCCAGGTCGGCGCCCGCGGCCCTGGCCTTCTCGTACTCCAAGACGTTGGCGAAGTTGCCAGCCGCGCGCAGCACTTCCTGGCGGCGGTTCATCTCACCGGCCAGGGCGTCCTTCATGCGGTCGACGAGATCGGCCTCTTCCTCCAAGTTGGTGATGACGGCGGCGACGTGCGGAACGCCCTCCAAACCGAGGAACGTCGCGCCGCCTTTGAAGTCGACCAGCACCAGGTTCAACTGGTCGGGCGAGTGCGTGGCCAGCAAGCTGAGCACGAGGGTGCGCAGGAACTCCGACTTACCGGAGCCGGTGGCGCCGATGCACAGGCCGTGCGGGCCCATGCCGTTCTCGGCGGCCTCCTTGATGTCCAGTTCCACCGGAAGGCCATCGGCGCCCACACCGAACGGGACGCGCAGGCGTTCCCGTCCGTAGCGCGGCCGCCACGCGTGCTCCGGGTTGAAAGTGCCGATGTCACCGAGGCCCATCAGCTGCGCCCACGTCGAGATCACGTCGGCGTCATCGGTTTCCACGTCGCTGCTGCGCTGGGTGGCGGCACGGTACGGGGCCAGCCTGCGCGCCACCTGCTGCGCCTGCTCGGGGCTGATTCGGTCGATCAGCGCGAACCGCTCCTGATTGCCGGTCGCGCCGCGGCCGACGCACTCGCCGTTCTCGACGATCATCTTGATGCCGCGCGACACCGCCAGGCGCGGCGCGTAGCCGCACAGGTCGATGATGGTGACGCCCTCGTAGCCGGATTCGCGCAACTGATCGTCCTCGGCCTCGAGCAGACCGCCGTCGACCACGATGACGATATGCACCATGTTCGCGTTGGCGGGCTGGTTGCGCGAGTATCGGACCCGGTTGCCGAGCAACGGATGCAACCCCGCCATCGCCTCCCGGATCGAGCCGTAGAACATGCGCTGGGTACCGATGCCGTCCTGCGCGTCGGGGTGCTGGGTGTGCGGGAGCCACTTGGTCCACTCCCACTCCGGCGCGGTGTCCGGCCCACAGACGACCGCGACGAGCACCTGGTCGGGAGCCTGGAACATGCACAGCTGCACCAGCATCGCTCGGGTCATGTCGCGCGCCTGGCCGCGGTCGCCGTCCAGCGCGATGGTGGCGAAGCCCTTGACCGCGATGGCGGTCGGCAGATCGGGCACGGTCGAATGGGCGCGCACGAAGCGGCGCAGCGAGACCGCGGCGATCGGCTCGAGCTCCTCGACCGGACCGGTCTCAGGAGCGACCAGTCTGGTGGCAAGGCGCTGGCCGCCGAGACCGATGCGCGCGTGGCAGAAGTCCTTGTCCCCCGCGCGGCGTTCCCACATGCGGCTGGTGCCCGCGAGCATCCAGACCAGTTCCGGCTCCGGGTGGCTCCATTCGACGGAAGCGCGCTGCTGAGCGGCGGTCTCGTCGACGTCCTTGCGCACCTGGTCGAGGTAGCGCAGATAGTCCTTGCGATCCTCGTTGGCCTCGGCGGCCTTCTGCCCCTTGCCCCCACCCTGGCCCGCGAACATGCCGACCATCGAGAACACCATCATGAGCGGGAACATCATGCTCATCGGGTTGGAGGCGATGCCGCCGCCCTGGGTGAACATCAGGGCCATCATGCCGACCATGCCGATCACCATCACGGCGGGCATGAGCTTCAGGACGAGGTTTCCCGGTGTGACCCGGGGGATTTCGGGCGGGGGTTGCAGCGTGACCTCGCCGCCGGGCGTCCTTGGCATCTCGCGGCGCGCACGGCGCTGGAAGCGGACAGTGCTCATCGACGAGATTCCCCCTTCGGCCAGCTGTGATTCGGCCTCAGTGTAGAGGTCACAGCCGACATGTCGTACAGTTCGACCAGCATTCTGCTGCCCGGACCGAGGGTTCGCAAGCTCGCCCCCGGCCCGCCGAGTCGTGGAATCACGAGGTAGAAGACCGAGTTGGGGGAAGCTTGACGCACGCGCGACTTGACCACATCGACGAAGAATCCTCGCGCGGGATCGTCCGCGCCCCCGACCTCGCCCGGGTGACGATTCTGGCCAAGCACACTCAGGTCGACATGGCCATACCGGTCGACGTGCCGGTCGCGCTGGTGATTCCGAGCGTGGTCGACATGGTCGCCCAGCACAGCCGCTCCAACGACTTCGACAACGAGGGCGAGCGTTACGAGCCCGCGGAGTGGGTGCTCGCCCGGATCGGCCATCCGCCGTTCTCCAACTCGCTCAGCCTCGGCGAGCACGGCGTCCGCGACGGCGAACTGCTGATGCTGGAGAGCGCTTCGCACACCGCGCCGACACCGCTGTTCGACGACATCATGTACAACGTCGCGATCGCCGACGCCGACCATTACCGCAGCTGGACCCCTCGGGTCGCGCGGATCACCGGCTCGGTGCTCGCGGCGCTCACCATGATCGTCGGCTGTCTCGGGCTGCTGCTGTCCCCCGGCTCGCTGCCGATCGGGGTCGGCGGTTCGATCGCGCTGGTGGTCGCGATCCTGCTCGTCGTCACCGCGATGGTGCTGAGCAGGATGTACGGCGACAACGGCACCGCGCTTGTGCTCGGCGGCTGCGCGCTGCCCGCGGCGTTCAGCGCGGGAATGCTCTACGTGCCGGACGATTACGGCTGGGCGCACATCCTGCTCGGATCGGTCCTGGCCGGGGCGACGGCGATTCTGGCGTGGCGGGTCACCGGCGTCGGGCTCGCGTTGTTCATCGGCGGGGCCGCGCTCGCCACCTACGCGGTGCCCGCGGCGCTGGTCGGCCTGCTCACCGACCAGCCGGAGCGGGCGATCGGCGCAGGCGCGGCGGCGCTCGGGCTCGGCGGCCTGTCCCTGGCCCCGCGAGTCTCCATGCTGCTGGCGAAATTGCCACTGCCACCGGTGCCTTCGCCGGGCACACCCATCGATCCGACCGAGGACGACCCGGACGATCACCGCGCGCTGCCGACCATGGAGGTGCTGCGAGTGAAGTCGGAACGCGCCCGCATGTACCTCGCGGGCCTGGTGGCGGCGACCACGCTGGTCACCGTCGTCGGCGCGCTCGGCGCCACCGACCCGGCGTCCGACGACCCGTACTGGCCGGGCATCGCGCTCGCCCTGGTCTGCGCCGTGGTGCTGATGTTCCGCAGCCGCACCTACGCGGGCGCGGAACAGGCCGTCGTTCTCATCTCCGGTGGCGCGGGCATCGTGCTGATCATGTTGGTCGGCGCCGGTTTCGCGATGCACCAGCCGCTGGCCGTGTTCGGCGCGGCGATGGTGGTCCTGATCGCGGCGCTGATCCTCGGCATCATCATCCCGAACCAGTCGGCCACCCCACCGATGCGGCGCGGCGTCGAACTGCTCGAGTACACATTCGTCGCCACGGTCCTGCCATTGGTCTTCTGGGTGGCGGACCTCTACGCCATCGTTCGCGGGCTGTGAGCTCGGAGCGATGAGTTCGAAACAGCGGGTCGACAGTTGTTTCCGAGCGGTTCGGTTGAGCACGGCGGTCTGCGTGTTGGCGCTCAGCGTCTCCGTCGGTGCGACTGCCGGAATTCCGGATGCGCACGCCGAGAAGCCCACCGTGAGCCCGAACACGGCACCGCCACCTGGCGAACCGGCCGCTCCGCCGGACAAGACCGAGCGGGCGTCCAATACTCCGTGCGTCAGTACCGGTTCGGGCGGCAACGGACCCTCGACCCCGGACGCACAACGCTCCCTCGACTTGCAGCACGCCTGGCGATTTTCCAAGGGCGCAGGTCAACTCGTGGCAGTCATCGACACCGGTGTCGCGCGCCATCCGCGCCTGCCGGGGTTGATCGCGGGCGGCGACTATGTGAGCAATAGCGACGGAACCGAGGATTGCGATGCGCATGGGACGTTGGTCGCGGGGCTGATCGCCGCGACAGAGGTCGACGGTCAGGGCTTCTCCGGGGTCGCCCCCGAGGCGCGAATCCTCACTATCCGCCAGACCAGCAAGCTGTACCAGAAGGAAGGAGCAAATCGGGACAAAGGGCCCGATGCGCTACCCCAGGGATACGGCACCACTCGCACCATGGCGTCGGCGATCCGCCGCGCGGCGGACATGGGAGCTACCGTCATCAATATCTCCGAAGTCGCGTGCAAGCCGACTTCGGAGCCTTTCGAAGACACCGAGTTGGGTGCTGCGGTCCGGTATGCCGCGATCGAGAAGGACGTAGTTATCGTCGTAGCAGCCGGCAACAGCAGCAACGGCAGCGATGGCGGCGACAGTTGCAAGGGCAGCAACGCGGTCATCGATCCTCTCGACCCCGCAGGGGACCCGTGGGGCAAGGTAGATCTGAACGTGTCGCCGGCCCGCTATGACGACTACGTGCTCGCTGTCGGTTCCATCAACGGGAACGGGCAGCCGTCGACGTTCACAGTGCCCGGACCATGGCTTGGTGTGGCGGCGCCCGGCGAGAACATCACCTCCCTCGATCCACTGTTCAACGATCCGAACAGCAAAGGAACCGCAGTTCAACTCGGCAGCGTCCAGCAATCGGGGAGACTCGGGCCGATTCAGGGCACCAGTTTTGCGACCCCGTTGGTTTCAGGGGTGGCTGCCCTGGTGCGAGCCCGCTTCCCGGAGCTGAGTGCACTGGAGGTCATCAAGCGCATCGAGGCGACCGCCCATGCCCCTGCGGAGGGCTGGAATCCATACATCGGCTACGGCGCTGTCGATCCGGTCGCCGCCTTAACCGCCGAAGTACCGGAAACGCTCCCGCCAAAGCGCCCCGCAGCAGCTTCGAGTGTGCAATTGCGGGTTCCTTCGCCGACCCCACCGCCCGACCATCGTGCACGAAATGTAGCGCTGATCGGCAGCGGCAGCGTTGCGGTACTACTGGTGCTGGGCATGCTCGCCTCGTTTCCGATCCGCCGCCGATTCGGCGTCCGCGAAGACGAGTGACCCGCTGGACACGCATCACCGGGCGTGATCACGGATAAGAGTTGGGCCCTCCAGAACAAGCCCCACGACTTGGTCTCCACCCATTCCCAAGGCTCGCAGTAACCCCGGGCGCAGTCGAACCCTCGTTACTACGCCGGTATTCGGCGTTTCGCTTCGCTGCTTCCTTCTCACATGCGTCTGGGCTGCAGTACTTGGCGATCGGGTCCGCGTACGCCTGCCCTGCATTGAGCGCACGACTCCTCCGACAACGGCAACTGACGCAGCGAACGATGCCAGTGCCGAAACTCTTCTATTCATGCGAAACCCCTACCCAGGCCCGCCGTCCAGCAGCTGCTGTGCGGCTACAACGACGAAATAGCCGCCCTGGTGCGAGCGCGTTTCCCAGAGTTGAGCGCGCTGGAGGTCATCAAGCGCATCGAGGCCACCGCCCATGCCCCCGCGGAGGGATGGAGTCCCTACGTCGGCTATGGCGCTGTGGATCCAGTACGGGCGCTGACCGCTGAGGTAGTCGGCGCATTGCCGCCGAAACCACCAGCGGCAGCCAGAAGTCTTGAGCTTCCGATTCCATCGGCTGCACCACCGCCGAATAATCGCGCACGCAACGTCACACTCGTTGGAAGTGGCGCTGTTACATCATTGCCGATCTTGGGAATGCTCGGATCTTCCCCATCCGACGCAGATTCGGCATCACACGAGAAGATTCGTAACGGAACTGAAAATAAAGACCGACGCGGTCAGCGACGCTTCCCCAAGGGACGCAGCCGATCGCGAGCCCTTGGGGAAGTTTTGTTTACTGAGCCATCGTTTGCGGTTCGATATAGTATCTTCCAGTCCGCGCGTCCAGGCTACAATGGTTCCACTTCATCTGATTCGTCTGTCGAAGATAGACATCACACTGAAGCTCATTCTCGAATGTCTGCTCTTTCGCCAGCGCCGAACCACTGTTTAGCGTACTCAATGCACCGGCGCCTGCGGCGATTAAGAGAACCAGCGTCACTTTCTTCAAGATGCTTTGCATTTTCTTCCTCTACTATAACCAGCCCTAAGCGCGCCTCTCTTCAGGACGTCACCCTTCCGATGCCGCGCTGCCAACAATCTACGGGGCTCTACTTGCTGCTGTAATACACGGTTATCGAAGGCCAAACACCGTCGGAAGTAATCTCGTTGTGTAAGACGAGATCTTGAACCGAAACGTCTCCGAGCTGCTCGATCGAGGCCGCGACGGTACGGAGCAACTTCGCAACATCTCCCTGCCCCTGACCAGCTGGGTTGGACTGCGAAAAGTGACTTATTTGATAGTGAGATCCTGCCATGACTTCTCCTTGGGGTTAAATCTCATCGACGGTTCCGCTTCTACTTGTTACGGTCACCGTTATACTTCTCGGCCTGCTTTATTTTTTGCATAGCACGGTTGTACGCCGCCTGGTCATACGGACGCCCGGCATTCTTGTTGTCTATCGCCTCTTGCTCTTCACGAGACAGCTGCGCTGGTGATGGCGCCTCTTTGATGACATCGGAAACGGAGATGCTACGGCTATCGGCGATGCGCCGACCGCACCAACGCCAAAGGCAGCGAGCAAAATCGCGCCTGCGGCGATCGACTGGCGAGTATACGACACGTGACTTTCCCCTCCTGTTGTTAACTGCAACGACATCACGCTCGGTGCGCGATGCAATCCGCATCTTCGTGCGGATCCTGAGGCTTTGAGGAGTACAGACTCCTCAACCTCCTAGGCTTGGATGCAGGACTTCGGGGCCGTCACATGTGTGCGGCTCAACCTGCGTGCGCCTGCCGATTTCGCGAACCGAAGCCGGCCGTGCATGTGCAGATCAGGACCGCTTTGCAACAGCTCCTCCATCTCACATCTTTGCCCTTCACTGTCTATAGACGCGCCCAATCGAAGATCAGTTCCATCAGTTCTGAAAATTTTCGAGCGACCGATGCCGGGAGGCAAGGGACTGGCGACTGCATCTTCGTTGGCAATCATCGCCACATCCGGGATCATCGTGGGTCCACCCGCCAGGTCACAAACTGGGAGGCGGGCCCCGCTTCTCCATATCTAGCGCCTCTAACGCCGTTGTCCTACAGCCGTAGCGGATGCAGCGCCGAAGGCATAGAGCAGACTGTCCCCACCGACGGCTGTCTGTCAGAACGCGGACGTATCATCCAGACGCAGAAGTATTTACAAGCCGGGGTGTGGGTTGAATCGGCAGCCACTAACCGTCTTCGACGCAGACCGTTCCCTTGTAGCTCCGCTGGAAGCTGCCCCCACCCGGTGTCATGCTGGCCTTGCAGGCGCGGACGCGGCGGTGGTGCTGGGGCTCAATTTTGGCTCTTTATCAGCTCTTTCGCCGGATTCGTGTCTGGCGCAACGCCGTCGTGGGCCACCATCGCGTTCTGGCGGCTGAGGGTTGGGCCGGAGGCGAGCAGGCCGACGATGGGCCATGGAGCCGGTTCCGGCTGGCGCACTCCAGACTCCGTACTCATGCCGAGCGCTTTGACCGCCTCGGCATCCCTGATACCGAAGCGCACACCTGTATCGGCGATGTAAAACATGCCGTCCTTGCGGCGGCTGTCCGGTTCGATGCCGGTGCTCTGGACGAAGGCCCCGGAGCCCGGTTTGAAGTACACAGAGTCGACGTTGTCGCCTTTCCCGTCCGCCTGCGCGAGGGGAACCAGCCTAGCGCTGCTGTTCATCGGTAGATCGCTGCCATCGATGACGGATAGCTCCGCACGCAGCGCGACGTCAACATTACCCTCGACACCCGGTATCGGCCTCCACGACATACAGCTGATCGGCCGTGCCTTGGGTTGGATCACCATCGGGGCGACGTCGGGATAAGTGTCGACCTTCAACGCGTTCGATATCGGCGCGTGCTGCTGCTCGTAATCGCCAATGACGGTGCCGTGATCTGGATTCCGCTGCGAAGCCCGGATCACATCGGCAGTGAACGGGCTGATGGGCTGCAGGCCATTGTGCAGAATGACGAAATATTGGTTCGACTTGCCGGTGACCTGTACGACCGTGCCGATCTTCAGACCGTTGATCGAATAGCCGGACGGCTGGCCGCCCGGATCGGCAATCGTCGGTGGCACGATCGCATTCACCTCAGGAATAGCGTTCAGCAGGCCCTCACTGATCGGGCGCGGTGTCATGCCCCGGATCCCGAGCGGACCCGCGACGGCTGGGTCGTTCACATCCACGCGAGCCCGCGATTTGTTCCAGATCAGATAGGTCGCTTCCTTGCCCTTCACCAGCAGCGCCTTGTCCTTGCCCATCGCCGACGCCTTGTCGCCGAGTTCCAGGTCGCCGACGAGAACGGAGGTGCTGCGGTCATCGGTGCCGTCGGTCTTCAACGAATCGCACACCGTCCACGCGCGCCCCTTCCCCTCCTTGTCGAAGGGCAGCGAGCTGGGAGCGCCTGGGATGCCGATCAATTGGCCGCGCGGCTTCTTCCCGAGTTCGGACTCCTTCACGGTCGCGGGCTTGGCGGCCTCACCCACGGCCAGGCGGGCCGAGGCGAGGTTGAGAGACGGGTGCACCACGTTATCGATCACCGCGTAGACGGCGCCGGAATCCTTGCCGATCAGGATCTTGTTGTCATCGCCGACTTTGCCCTGCGGGCGCAGCAACGCGAGCACGCCGCATCCGGCCAGTGCGACACACGCCAGGATCAGACCGGCCGCGTACGCGCGGGACTGGGAACGCATGGGGTCGTGCAGCATTCGCACATCCCTGCGCACCAAGGCGTGCTCCATCCGCCGGACCAGAAAGCGGTAACCGCTGACCTGCCAGCGAGTGGTGGGTTTCGAAGCCATTATTCCTCCCCCGAACAGTGCTCGCGTTCGCCGAACACAGTACAGTTCCCGGGGACTGTTGTTCAGCTCGGCCGCGGCGAACCGGCCGATATCGGGTACTTGGGGGACGACGATGGCGGAACCGGCCGGTGCGGGACCACGACCGCTTTTCGGGCGCGTCTCGATGCGGAACCTGCTGATCGCCCAGATCATCGGGCTGATCGCCGCGGTCGTCGCACTGTTCGCCGGTTTGCCGGGGCTTCCCACGCTCGGCGTGGCGGTGGTCGTCGCGCTCATTCCGCTGATTCCGGTCGCCGGACGCACTGTGCTGGACTGGATCGCGACCTGGTGGCGCTATCTCACGCACCGGGACTACGAACTCGGCGACACCGTCGATTTCCGCGGCGCCGATGGTCGCTCGCTCGGCCTGTACTGGGACGGCAGCCGCGTGGTGACGGTGGTCGAGGTACTGCCTCCCCCCGGCGGGCTGACCAGGATCGCCCGCACCACGGTGCACGCCTCGCACCTGCTTCCGCTGGCGGAGCTGGCGAAATGCTTGAACCAGCACGACATCCTGCTCAGCGGCATCGACATCATCAGCCACGGGCATCGCAGCCGTTCCGGCACGCCCGCGGGCAAGATCTACGAATCGCTGCTGGGCCCGCTGCCCGCCACCGCGCACCGCACGGTGTGGCTGGCGATCGGTTTCGACGCGGTGGCCTGCCCGGAGGCCACCGACCGGCGCGGCGGCGGAGCCGAAGGCGCGTCGCGCGCGGTCACCATCGCCACCCAGCGCATCATGCGCACGCTCGAGGATGCCGACTGCAACGCGCGCATCCTCACCGCGCCCGAGATCCGCAAGGCGGTCCTGCAGATCACCGGCGGCTACGATCCGCGCACGCTCGAACACAGCTGGCGCTACGCGGAAATCGGCAACAGCGTGAACATCGGCAGCGCCTTGGATCCCAAGCGACTCGAATCGGACCTGCTCGCACAGCTCTGGGTGGCCCCATCACGCGGCACGACGGTGGCGGTTCGGTTGCGCCCCGGCAGTTCCGCCGACTCGGTGAGCATCGGCGCCGCCTGGCGGCTGACCGCACGGGAACTGCCCGAACGCTCCGAGCTGCCGGGCATGATCTCGATGAACGGACGCCACCGCGACGGGCTGCTGGCCCACCTGCCGCTCGCGGTTCCCGGCGTGGACGACACCATTCCGATGATCGAGCACCTGATCGACATCGTCGACGATCTGCACCTGCCCTCCTCCGGCTGCGGCCAGCTGATCGGTTCCGATGACGAAGGCAACGGCGTGGCGGCTCGCATCGTCGGCGCGGGCATCTCCACGGTGTATGTCGCCGGCGAGCTGTACCTGGCGCAGCAGCTGGTTTTCCGGGCGCTCGCGGTCGGCGAACGGATCCTCATCCGCACCGACCGAGCACGGGCCTGGGAGAACCTGGTCACCACCATCGGCAATCCGGAGCGCCTGACCATCGCGATCGAAACCCACCAGTCCGACGCGGGATTCACCGCCACGGTGGTGGACGGGGTGCTCGCGCCTGCCCCGCACGCGGGCGTCACCACCATCTACGTCACGGGCGATCCGATGGGCTGGCCCGCCGCCCGCCCCGACCTGGCCATCCACCAGCCCGGCGCGATCGGCAACCACGTGGTGCTGCGCACCGGCACGGCACAGGTCGACCTGACGCTGGTGTCCATCCCGAGCGAGGCGACCTACATCGGTCAGCCGCGCGGCCGACGCGCGATGCAACCGCAGTAAGCGAGCGCGATAGCGCTAACCGGGGTACGGATCGGCCGTCCGAGCTGCTCGCAAAGTACGTGCCCACCAGGCCAATTGACGCAACATTCGTTCCGCGGCGTCGATGGCCGCCCCGTCGCGGGTGTCGCCTGTCTCGTCGAACCGCTTCTTTGCCTGGTGGAAACTGACCGTCTCGCGAACCGACACCATATGGATCTCGGCGACCACTTGCCGCAACTGCTCCACCGCGCGCAAGCCACCGGAAAGGCCGCCGTAGGAGACGAAAGCGATGGGCTTCGCGCGCCACTCGTGCTTCGCGGTGTCGAACGCCGTCTTCAGCGATGCCGGATAACCGTGGTTGTACTCCGAAGTGACGACGACGAACGCGTCCGCGTCCCGCAATCGCGTGCGATAGGCCGCGGTCTCCTCGTTGTCGGTGAGTTCGACCGGCAACGGCGTATGCGCGAGATCGATCACGCCGACATCGAATTCGGGACGAGCGCGCACGGTACGTAGAAACCAGTCCGCGACCACCGGCGCGAACCGCTCCGGACGCACACTGGCCACGATGACCTCGAGCCGCAACGGGGTATCCACCGCGCGAGCCTAACTCGGACTCCTCCCGCCCCCGCGTACCGGCGCGCTCCAGAGCATCTCCCGCCGTTCACGAGTGCCCGATACCAGGAACACCGGATACCCCGCGACCGGCGGAGCAGGTCGCGGCACTCGCCACGGTGCTGAACCGACCACTGGTGGCGCGCGAACTCGACGACGAGACCGAGGCAGCTGGCCGCCACCATGCCGCGGGAGTACGTCGACGCGTTTCTCGGTTTCTTCGTGGCGGGCAGGCTGGATGAGGCGACGCTCTGTCCGACCGTCGAGCAGGTGACCGGTCGGCCTCCGCGCAACTTCGAGCAATGGTCGAACGCCCACGCGGAGGCATTCGCGCCGCACCGAGCCGCATCCGGCGATCCGGGTGCCTGATTCAGTCGGTGGCCGCGAACTCGGCCAGACCCTGCGCCGGCGCCACCGAGGCGGTGAAATCCAATACCCGTCTCGCCTTTTCCGGGTCCGCGACGAAATGCCGGACGTCGCCGATGCGGTATCGGCCGGTTACCACCGGCGCGGGGCCACTGCGGGCGCGCGACATGATCGAGGCCACTTCCCACACCGTGATCGGCTGCCCCGAGGCGATGTTCAGCGCGACGAAACCGGGCAGCGAACGCTCGACCGCCGCGACGGTGGCCGCGACCGCGTCGCGCACGTGCACGAAATCCCGGATCTGTCCGCCGTCTTCGAACACCTGCGGCGCGCGGCCCTGTGCCAGCTCGGCGTGCAACCACCCCACCAGCCCGGCCCGCGCTCCCGCGCCGTACACGTTGTGCATTCGCAGGGCGGTCACCGCACCACCGGTCGCCAATCCCCAGGCGAGCGCGTAATTCTCTTGCGCGACTTTGCTCGCCGCATAGGGACCGCGCGGACGCAGTGGCGCGTCCTCGCCGACCGGCTCCCACGTCAAGATCTCGCCGGTGTGCGGAGCGCGATGATCGAACATGCCTCGGTCGAGGTCGGCCCTGCGACGCAGGTTGGGGAAGAACGGGCCGCTCTGCACGCCGCGATAGCGGCCTTCGCCGTAGACCGCGACGGACGAGGCGAGCACCAAGCGGCCGACTCGCGCCCGCTCCATGGCACCGAGCAGCACGGCGGTCCCGACATCGTTGTGCGAGGCGAAGTCGGCGGCCAGCGCGCCCGCGGTGACACCCGCGAAGTGGCAGACCACGTCCACTCCGTCCAAGAGGGGTGCGAGCCCTTCGGCGTCGCGCACGTCCACCCGCTCGATCTCTTCCGGTGGTCGTGCGTCCGGCCCGTGGTCGCGAAGCAGGTCCACCCCGGTCACCTGGTGTCCCGTGGCGAGCAGCGCACGGCGCAGGTGCCCGCCGAGGAACCCGGCCGCTCCGGTGACCAGCACCCGCATCGGACTCAGGGCAATTCGAACGGCAGCGACACGTCCGCGTGGACACGGCACTTGTCGCAGGTGTCGGTGCCGTCGACCGCGGCCACCGCGCGGCGGACGAGCTCCTTGAAGGGCACGAGGTTTCGCTTGAACTCGGCGAAGACGTCGACGGCGCGCACCCCCTCGCCCTCCTCCAGACCGGCGTCCAGATCGGTGACGAGGGCGACGGCGGCGTAGCACATCTCGAGTTCGCGGGCGAGCACCGCCTCCGGGTGGCCGGTCATGTTCACCAGCTCCCAGCCCTGGGCGGCGAACCACCGGCTCTCGGCGCGGGTGGAGAAGCGCGGACCCTCGACCACGACCATCGTGGCCGCGTGCATCATGTGCAGTTCGTCGGACTCGGCCTTGATGGCCGCGGCCCGCAGTTCCTCGCAGTACGGGTCGGCGAAGGACACGTGGATGCCGCCGCCGTCGAAGTAGGTCTGCGGACGACCGGAGGTCCGGTCGACCAGCTGATCGGGCACCGCGACCGTGCCGGGGCCCCAGTCCGCCCGCAGGCTGCCGACGGCACAAGGCGCGAAGATACGGCGCACGCCCAGCGAACGCAGGGCCCACAGATTGGCCCGGTAGGGCAAGGTGTGCGGCGCGAATTCGTGGTTCTTGCCGTGGCGCGGCAGGAACGCCACCGGCCGCCCCTCCACCTCTCCGACGGCGATGCCCGCGCTCGGTGCACCATAGGGGGTGTCGACCTCGACGATGGTCGCCTCGTTGTCGAAGAAATCGTAGAAGCCGCTGCCGCCGATGACGGCGAGCGCGGGCCGGGGGTGCGAACTCATACCTCAATTGTCTCGTCCCCGGGTGGCCGTCGCGCGCCGGGATCCGCGTTACCCTGCTTTCCGGCGGAACACGGACCGTTCCGACCGGGCGGGGTCTGCCGCACCATGCGGCCCGACCTGACAAGACGCCCCCGGAACTGTACCCTAGGGGGGTATTGATCCGGTTCCGGCGACCGGCAGGCAGCGAGGAGACATCGGTGGCAGCTTCCCCCCACGACCACACGGCGGCCGACCACGCCGCGCACGGCTACATCACCGCCAAGGACGACTACCTCAAGCGGCTGCGGCGCATCGAGGGTCAAGCGCGCGGTCTGCAGCGGATGGTCGAGGAGGAGAAGTACTGCATCGACATCCTCACTCAGGTGTCCGCCATGACCAAAGCCCTGCAAGCGGTCGCGATGGGCCTGCTGGAGGATCACATCAGCCACTGCGTCGTGGACGCGGCCGTCGCGGGTGGCCCGGAGGCCGAGGCCAAGATCAAGGAAGCGACCGACGCCATCGCCCGCTTGGTCAGGTCCTGACGGAACTATCCGTGCCAGCGGCGATAGACCGCGGCAGCTCCCGGGTGCAGCGGAATCGGGCCGGTGCTGATCAGCGACCGGCCGTCGAGGAATTGGGTGCCCGCCGCCTCGGTGGGCACCAGCGCGTCGGCGTGCCACACCAGTAGTTCGACGATGGCCGCGGCCACCTCCTCGGACATACTGCCCGCGGCCAGCAAGAGATTCGCCACCCCGATGGTGTGCACCGAGACCCCGCCCGGATAGGCATCCGCGGGGATCGCCACCCGGTCGTATACCGGCCCGAACCGGTCCCGCATCGGCGCGGCCAGTTCGCCCATGTCCACGAGCCGCATCCGGCTCGGCACCGCGAGCCGTGCCGTCGGCACGCCGCCCGCCCACAACAGCGCGTCCACGTCGCCAGCGGTCAGGGCGGCCACCGCTTGCGCCAAGGGGCGATGGGCGATCGCGACGTCGGCGCTCGGGTCGAGCCCCGCGACGCGCAATATCCGTGCGCCGGTCAAGGCCGCGCCCGATCCCTCCGCGCCCAGACTCACCCGCGTTCCCCGCAGATCCGCGACCGAACCGATCGGGCTGTCCGCCCGCACGACCAACTGCAGGTAGTTCTCGTAAACCCGGCCCAGCGCGAACACCTGATCGGCGCTGTCGCGCACCGAATCCGCGAGCGCGAGCGCGGCATCGACCTCACCGCGCGCCAGCAACGCCAGATTGTCCTGCGAACCCGAGGTGGTGACCCGCTCGATCCGCACACCCCCGGCGTTTTCGGCGGCGAGGCCGAGCAACCCCGCGAAGGCGTGATAGAAGCCGCCGACCTCGCCGGACGCCAGCCGCGCGGTGGCGCCCCGGCCGCCCGGCCCACAACCCGCGAGCCCCGCCGCGACGGCCAACGCGAGGAAGCCGCGCCGACCGACGCCGCGCCGGACGATCGGCTCCCGGCCGGTCATCGGGCCTCCGCCTCGGGTAGGCGCACCGAGACCGCCAGACCATGCGGACGCACCGCGGCCACGGTGAGCACGCCGCCGCGCGCCTGCGCCAATGCGGCGGCGATCGGCAGGCCCAGCCCGGAGCCACCGGCCCCCGCGGCCGAACCGCGGAAGAAACGGGTGGTCAGCTTGTCGAGCTCAGCGGGAGGAACACCGCTGCCGTCGTCGCGGACGGTCACCGTGACCCAGCCCGGCTCGGTCGCGACGACCAGATCGATGTTCGCGCCCGCGCCCGCATAGCGTGTCGCGTTGCTCAGCGGTACGTCGAGCATCTGCGCGAGCACGTCGGCCGGGACCGCGACGTCGGCGGGCCCGGCCACGGCCGCCACGCGCAATCGCTGTCCGGCCGCCTCGAATGCCGAGCACCAGGCGTCGAATCGGTCGGCGATCACTTGCACGGCGTCGCACTGGTCGTCGCCCTCGGCCGTGCGGGCGACGTCGAATGCCGCCGGGGTCTCGGCGACGGCCAAGCTGAGCAAGCCGTCGAGCAACGCGGTGAGCCGCTCCACCTCGGCGCCAGCGTTGTGGAAGATGCTCGCCGCGCTCGCCGGGATCGCTGGTTCCAGGGAATCGAGGCGAATGGTCAGGGCGGCCAGTGGATTGCGCATCGCGTGTGCGGTGTCGGCGACCAGCTGGCGCTGCGCGTCCGCCGAATCGGCCACGGCCAGCGCCATCGCGTCGAACGACTCGGCCAGCGCCCGCATCTCCGGCGGCCCGCCGTAGCGGCCCGCGATCGATACCGGCGCGACGGTGTCGGCGCGCGGCTTGGGCAGCGTCGCGGTCAACTCCGCCACACCGTGCGACAGCGCCGCGAGCGGCCGCAGCACCCAGCGGCCGATCGTCACCGCCAGCAGCACGAACAGCGCCATCGCGACCACGCCGCCGAGCACGATCACCGCCCAGTCCCGCGCGATATCACCGCGAGCACGGGCCGTCGACGCCTCGATCACCACGGCCCCGTTCACCTGCACGCCGGTGCCGACCGGCCGCGCGACCAGCATGCTCGGCGCGCCCCACGGCGTCAGCTTGTCCACCGCGTGCGGACGCTGATTGCGGCGCGCGGCCGCCACCGCCGCGACGATGCCGGGATCGTCCATGTCCGCGCCCGCGTTCACCGTCGGCGCACCCCTGGCGTCGACCACGAGCACGTTCTCGCCGTACAGCTCGTGATAGCGCAGCACCTCGTCGGCCAGCGCACGGCTGTCCCCCGCGGTGACCGCGTCGTCGGCGAGGGTGGCGAAGCGGTCGGCGTCCCCCGAGCGCGCGAGCACCAGCTGCTGGGTGCGGCTGGTGGCGATGGTCAGCGACAGCGGGACCGCGAACGCCAGCACCGCGATGGCCGCGAACAGTGTCAGCGCGACCAGCAAGCGACGCCGCATGGCACACCTCCGGCCCGCCGGACCGCGCTCACTGCCCCCACCGATACCCGTACCCGCGGATGGTGGTGATCAGGCCGGGCCGGTTGAGTTTCGCCCGCAAGCCCGTCATGTGCACGTCCAGCGAACGCGAGACCGCGACGAAGGCGTCACCCCAGATGCGGTCCATCAACTGCTGACGGCTCACCGCGGCCCCCGGCCGTTCCACCAGCGCCTCGACCAGCTCGAATTCCTTCTGAGTCAGCGATACCGGCTCCCCGGCCACCTCGACAACGCGGGCGCCGAGATCGACCCGCACGTCACCGGTGACGATCACCGACTGCGCCTGTCGCGCCGCCGCGGCCGCCCGCCTGGTGACCGTCTCCAGCCGCGCGACGAGTTCCGCGATGCGCGGCGGCTTCACCAGATAGTCATCGGCGCCACCGCGCAAGCCTCGCACGATCGAGCGTTCGTCACTGCGCGCGGTCAGGATCAGCACCGGAACCGAACTCACCTCGCGCAGTCGCCGCAACACCTGCAGACCGTCGCCGTCGGGCAGTCCGAGATCCAGAATCACCGCGTCGTAGTCGCGGTGCGCGATCAGCAGATCCGCGCCGCGGCGCTTGCGTTCGGCGCGGTAGCCACGGGCGTTGAGCGCCTCGACCAGCGCGTCTCCCACGCCGTCGTCGTCCTCGACCACCGCAAGCCGCACGCGCCGATCCTCCCACAGTGGGCGGACCGGCGCGTGTGCCGGTCGGTCAGTCACGCACGGTGACCATCGGCCGACCCGGCTCGGCCCCCGCGGCGCCGGACCCGGTGTCGGCGCTCGCGGTGGGCTCGGCCGCGTCGATCGCCGACGAGGCCGAGGTCTCCCGCATGAAGTAGTAGGTGATCAGCGAGACGGCGATGCAGCCTGCGACATACCAGAAGTACAGCGACTCGTGGCCGCCCTTCTTCAGCGCGAGCGCGATCGTCTCGGCGGTGCCGCCGAAGATCGCGACGGTCAAGGCATAGGGCAGCCCTACGCCGAGCGCGCGGATCTTCGTCGGGAACAGCTCGGCCTTCACGATCGCGTTGATCGAGGTGTATCCCGTGATGATCACCAGCGCCGCCATCATCAGACCCCACGCGGCGACCGGATTGGTGGTGCGTGCGAGCACCGTCATGATCGGCACGGTCAGTAAGGTGCCCGCCACGCCGAAGAAGATGAGCAGCTTGCGTCGGCCGATCCGGTCCGACAGCGCCCCCGCCAGCGGTTGCAGCACCACGAAGACCAGCAGCGCGATGAAGTTGATCCACGCCACGGTCGACTTGGAGATGCCGGAGGTGTTGATCATGAACTTCTGCATGTAGGTCGTGTACGTGTAGAACGCGACCGTTCCGCCCAGCGTCAACCCGACGACCAGCAGGCATTCGCGGGGGTACTGCAACAGGATCCGCAGGGAGCCACGCGATTCCCGCACCTCGGCGGCCGTCGCCGCGGTCTTCTTCGGCCGCTGTCCGGATTCGGCGCGGAACTGCTCGGACTCGTCCATGCCGCGCCGCAACCACATCACGATCAGCGCACCGGCGGCGCCGATCACGAACGGGATCCGCCAGCCCCAGGCGTTCATCTGGCCGGCGTCGAGGAACTGTTGCAGCACGATTTGCACCCCGAGCGCGACGAGCTGTCCTGCCACCAAGGTCACGTATTGGAAGCTCGAGTAGAACCCGCGCCTGCCCGCCGAGGCCACCTCGGACAGATACGTCGCACTGGTGGCGTATTCACCGCCGACCGACAACCCCTGCAGCAGCCGGGCGACCAGCAACAGAGCCGGAGCGGCCAGGCCGATGGTCTGGTAACCCGGCGTCGCCGCGATCATCAGCGAACCGGCGGCCATCACGGTCACCGACAGGGTCAGGGCCGAGCGCCTGCCGAACCGATCGGCGTACCGACCCAGTGCCCACCCGCCGATCGGGCGCATCAGGAAGCCGACCGCGAACACGGCGGCGGTGGACAACAGTTGCGCGGTCGGATCGTCCTTCGGGAAGAACGTCTTCGCGAAGTACACGCTGAACGCGGCGTAGACATACCAGTCGTACCACTCGACGAGATTGCCGATGGATCCGCGCAGAACATTCGCGACCACCCGGCGCTCGCCGACGGGCTGTGTCGTAGTCACAACATCTCCTTCTCCGACGCCTCATCACGTCGTCGCAGATCAGTGTGTCGACAGTCACACGCGCGCGAAATGGCTCTCGAAGCTTCCTAACAGTCCCTTAGGACGATCGCCGGAAACAAAACCCGGCCCCCGGCGCAGCGCCGGGGGCCGGAGACGGGCGGTCAGGATCCCGCGGTCAACAGCGCAGCAAAGGTACACAGCGCCAAGGGCCGGAGACGGGCGGTCAGGATCCCGCGGTCAACAGCGCAGTAAAGGTACACAGCGCCGGGGGCCGGAGACGGGCGGTCAGGATCGCCCGGTGAGCAGCGGAGCGAGGGTGCGCAGAGCCGGGAGGTAGTTGTCGCCGAGGATCTGCACCGCGACGTGGTCGGCGCCCGCGTCGGCGTGTTCGGACAGCTGGGCGGCGATCCGCTCCGGCGTGCCGTGCGCGATGACGGCGTCGAACAGCGCCTCGCTCGGCGGCACGGTGAGGTCGGCGTCGGTGAAACCGAATCGGCGCAGGTTCGACGCGTAGTTGGTCAGGCCGACATAGAACTTGACGGTCTCATCGGCGACCGCGTGCGCCGTGCCGGCGTCGTCGGTCAGCACCACCTTGTGCTCGGTCGCCAGCAGCGCGTCCGGGCCGACGATCTCGCGGGCCTTCGCGGTGTGCGCCGCGGGCACGAAATAGGGCAGCGCGCCCAGCGACCGCTCGGCGGCCAGCTTCAGCACGCGCGGGCCGAGTGCGGCCACCGCGCGACGTTCGGCGGGTACTCCCGCGGCGTCGAGGTCGTCGAGATACTCGACAAGCGCGTCGTACGGCTTGCGGTACTCACCGGTGTGCTCCGGGTGTCCCGCACCGATGCCGAGCAGGAACCGGCCCGGGAAGCGGGCCTCGATCCGGTGGAACGAGTCGGCCACCTCCTTCGCGGGCGCCGCCCAGATGTTCACGATGCTGGTGGCGACGGTGATCGTTTCGGTCGCCTCCAGCAGCGGTTCGACCGTCGCCAGATCCGCCGGAGGCGAAGCCCCCAGCCAGAGCGCGCCGTATCCGAGCCGCTCCAATTCTCGCGCGTCTTCCGGGCTGAACCCGTTGTACGCCCGCCACACTCCGAACCGTCCGAGACTGTCGAATGCCATGTCCCGACCCAACACACGCCAGGAGGGCGCTATTCCGGCCGGGCCCGTGCACTGCCAGGACGGCCCCGTCGGGTCGATGCCGTCCCGATTACCGAGGGCTACTGTGGCTATTGCACAGCTATCGGCGCCCGGCGCCTGGCCGGCGCCACCACTAGGAGATGGAGGTGATTGCTGTGCTTCGATTCGATCCATTCCATGACATCGACACCGTTGCCCGCCAACTGCTCGGTGAGACTGCCGGAACCGGTCGCGCACCGCGATTCATGCCGATGGATCTGTTCAAAGCGGGAGATCACTACGTTCTGAACGCGGATCTGCCCGGCGTCGACCCCGGCTCGATCGACGTCAGCGTCGACAACGGCACGCTCACCTTGCGGGCGCAACGCACCGTGCCGAGCGAAGAAGGCGTCCAGTGGATCGCCTCGGAACGTTTCGCGGGCACCTTCATGCGCCAGATGTCCCTCGGCGAGAACGTCGACGTCGAGAACATCAGCGCGACCTACAACAACGGCGTGCTGTCGGTGACGATCCCCATCGCGGAGCGTGCGAAGCCGCGCCGCATCCAGATTTCCGGGGCGTCGCACGAACCGAGGACCATCGAAGCGCAATCCGGCCGGTCCACACCGATGTCGCCGACCCAGCAGGAGCAGGCTCAGCAGTCGGCACAGTCGCAGCAGCAATACCCGCGGTCATCGAAGTGACCGCGTCCGCTACCCGCACCCGAGCACGGGTGCGGGTAGTGCGCGGACATTCTCACTCGCCGCAGCAGCCTCCGCCAGGTACCGGAACCGACCGCATCTCCCGCGTCTGCGCGTTGCGGGCCGCGAGTTCCTCGTCGGCCGGGTAGTCCACGCCTATCAAGCTCAAACCATGTGCGGGAGCGACGGTCACCGAACTGGAGCGCTCGGTCTCCCGCAACAGATCGGCCACCCATTCCGGCGTCCGCCGCCCTTCGCCGACGGCGAGGACCGCGCCGACCAGACTGCGGACCATCGACCAGCAGAACGCGTCCGCGCTGACGTAGGCGATCAGCAGGTCACCATCGCGCACCCAGTCGAACCGCTGCAGCTCCCGTACCGTCGTCGCACCCTCCCTGCGGCGGCAGAAGGCGGCGAAGTTGTGCAGCCCGATCAACTTTCGCGAAGCCGCCCGCATCGCGTCGACATCGACGTCGGATCGGCAGGCGACCACGCTGCGGGCCTGGAGCGGCTCCGCACCGTACGGCGCGGTGGTCAGCCGGTAGGCGTAATGGCGGCGGATGGCGGAGAACCGGGCGTCGAACTCCGGCGCGGCCGGGCGCGCGTGCCTGATCCGCACGTCCTTCGGCAGGAAGCGCGCCATCCGGTGCACCAGTTTCGCCGCGTCCAGTTCACCGGCGG
This sequence comes from Nocardia sp. NPDC051911, assembly GCF_040681035.1. Classification (NCBI taxonomy): domain Bacteria; kingdom Bacillati; phylum Actinomycetota; class Actinomycetes; order Mycobacteriales; family Nocardiaceae; genus Nocardia; species Nocardia sp. NPDC051911. The sequence goes on along the minus strand of NZ_JBFAXY010000013.1, from coordinate 149,096 downwards.
TGTCGAAATGCGTGACCTGCCCCTCGGCGTGCACGCCCGCGTCCGTACGGCCCGCCACGGTCAGCTGGATCGGCTCGCGGAACACCTTGCTCAGCGCGTCCTCCAGCACCCCCTGCACGGTGCGCAGACCAGGCTGACGCGCCCAGCCGACGAAATCCGTGCCGTCATAGGCGATGTCCAACCGCACCCGGGTGCGTGGCACGTCGATACCGGGCACGCCCGGTGCGTCCTCGCCCGGTCGACCCGACATCGATCCCACCGATTCCTCCACGGTCACATGATCCTCTGGTCGAAACGAACGAGCCCGCCGACCCAGTGCGGGTGGCGGGCTCGTGCGCGAACTCCGACGCGAAGCGTCAGGCGTCCTTCTTGTCCTCGGCGGCCTCGTCGGCAGCCGGAGCCTCGGCGGTCTCGGCGACGGCCTCGTCGGCCTCCTCCTCGACGACCTCGGCGGCCGGAGCCTCCTCCGCCTTCTTCGAGGCGGCCACGCGACGGGCGCGATCGGCCTCGTTGGTCACGGTCTTCTCGCGAACCAGCTCGATGATCGCCATCGGCGCGTTGTCACCCTTGCGCGGCAGCGTCTTGGTGATGCGGGTGTAGCCACCCTCGCGCCCCTCGAACGACGGGCCGATCTCCGCGAAGAGCTCGTGCACGACATCCTTGTTGCGGATCACCTTCAGCACCTCGCGACGGTCGGCCAGGGTGCCGCCCTTCGCCTTGGTGATCAGCTTCTCCGCGTAGGGACGCACGGCCTTGGCCTTGGCCTCGGTGGTGGTGATCCGGCCGTGCTCGAAGAGCGCCGTGGCCAGATTGGCGAAGATCGCCTTCTGGTGCGACGCCGACCCGCCGAAGCGGGCACCCTTCTTGGGCTTGGGCATTGTGGTGTTCTCCTTGTATGAGGCCGGGCCGGGGCGCCTACCCCGGCGGCCTAGAGCTGTTCGGTCTCGGCGTAGTCCTGCTCGCCGCCGTCGGTGTCGCTGAACGTGCCGCTGTCGCTCCACGTGCCGGTGCTCGCGTCGTAGCCGACCACGCTGGACGGATCGAACGACGCGGGGCTGTCCTTCAGCGAGAGGCCGAGCGCGTGCAGCTTGACCTTGACCTCGTCGATGGACTTCTGACCGAAGTTGCGAATGTCCAGCAGATCCGACTCGGTGCGGGCGACCAGCTCGCCGACGGTGTGCACACCCTCGCGCTTGAGGCAGTTGTAGGACCGGACGGTGAGGTCCAGATCCTCGATCGGCAGGCCGAACGAGGCGATGTGATCCGCCTCGGCCGGCGAGGGGCCGATCTCGATGCCCTCTGCTTCGACGTTCAGCTCACGGGCCAGGCCGAAGAGCTCGACCAGGGTCTTGCCCGCCGAGGCGAGCGCGTCCCGCGCGCTGATGGAGTTCTTGGTCTCCACGTCCAGGATGAGCCGGTCGAAGTCGGTGCGCTGCTCGACGCGGGTCGCCTCGACCTTGTAGGTCACCTTCAGCACCGGCGAGTAGATCGAATCCACCGGAATCCGGCCGATTTCCGCGCCGGACGCCTTGTTCTGCACGGCCGGGACGTAGCCGCGACCGCGCTCGACGACGAGCTCGATCTCCAGCTTGCCCTTGTCGTTCAGGGTCGCGATGTGCATGTCCGGGTTGTGCACCACCACGCCGCTGGGCGGGACGATGTCACCGGCGGTGACGGTGCCCGGACCCTGCTTGCGCACGTACATCGTGACCGGCTCGTCCTCCTCGGAGGACACGACCAGGCCCTTGAGGTTCAGGATGATGTCGGTGACATCCTCCTTCACGCCCGGAACGGTGGTGAACTCGTGCAGGACGCCGTCGATGCGGATGCTCGTGACCGCCGCCCCCGGAATCGAGGACAGCAGGGTACGCCGCAGCGAGTTGCCGAGGGTATAACCGAAGCCCGGCTCGAGCGGTTCGATGGTGAACTTCGAGCGGTTCTCGGCGACGACCTCTTCGGTCAGCGTCGGACGCTGTGAAATCAGCATGTGGATCATCCTCCTTTTGGGCGCCCGCTATTTGACGCCTCGTCTCAGGGGTTGTGCCTGGCCGCCCAGCGGGGCGGCCACGCACCAGCGGCACGTTGTGCCAAGTCTTACTTCGAGTAGTACTCGACGATCAGCTGTTCCTGCAGCGGCACATCGATCTGGGCGCGCTCGGGCAACTGGTGGACCAGGATCCGCAGCCGGCCGGGGAGCACCTGCAGCCAGCCCGGAACCGGACGGTCGCCGACGGTCTCACGCGCCACCTGGAACGGCAGGGTGCCCAGCGACTTCTCCTTGACATCGATGATGTCGTACTGGGTGACCTGGAAGCTGGGAACGTCGACCTTCTTGTTGTTCACCAGGAAGTGGCCGTGCGAGACCAGCTGACGAGCCTGACGGCGGGTACGGGCCAGACCGGCGCGGTACACGACGTTGTCCAGGCGGGTCTCGAGCAGACGCAGCAGGTTGTCACCGGTCTTGCCCTTGAGGCGGTTGGCCTCTTCGTAGTACCGGCGGAACTGCTTCTCCATGACGCCGTAGGAGAAGCGGGCCTTCTGCTTCTCCTGCAGCTGGAGCAGGTACTCGCTCTCCTTGATCCGCGCGCGGCCGTGCTGGCCGGGCGGGTAGGGGCGACGCTCGAACGCCTGGTCGCCGCCGACGAGGTCGACGCGCAGACGACGCGACTTGCGGGTGATAGGGCCTGTGTAACGAGCCATTGTTCGTTATTCCTTTCCCGCTAGACGCGACGCCGCTTGGGCGGACGGCAGCCGTTGTGCGGCTGCGGGGTGACATCGGAGATCGTGCCCACCTCGAGGCCGGCGGCCTGCAGCGAGCGGATCGCGGTCTCGCGGCCCGAACCGGGGCCCTTCACGAACACGTCGACCTTCTTGACACCGTGTTCCTGCGCCTTGCGGGCGGCGTTCTCGGCGGCGAGCTGCGCGGCGAACGGGGTCGACTTGCGCGAGCCCTTGAAGCCGACATGACCCGACGACGCCCAGGAGATGACGTTGCCGTTCGGGTCGGTGATCGACACGATCGTGTTGTTGAACGTGCTCTTGATGTGCGCGTTGCCGTGCGGGACGTTCTTCTTGTCCCTGCGACGCGACTTCTGGGTCTTCTTCGGGCCCGCGGCCCGACTCTTCGGAGGCATCGGTTATCCCTACTTCTTCTTGCCGGCGACGGTGCGCTTCGGGCCCTTGCGGGTGCGCGCGTTGGTCTTGGTGCGCTGGCCACGCACGGGCAGGCCACGACGGTGGCGCAGGCCCTGGTAGCAGCCGATCTCGATCTTGCGGCGAATATCGGCCTGCACCTCGCGGCGCAGGTCACCCTCGACCTTGAACTCCGAAGCCTCGATGTAGTCACGCAGCTTCGTCAGATCGTCGTCGCTGAGATCCTTCGAGCGCAGGTCCGGGCTGACGCCGGTGGCCTCGAGGATCTCCTTGGAGCGGGTACGGCCAATGCCGAAAATGTAGGTCAGTGCGATCTCCATGCGCTTCTCGCGCGGGAGGTCGACGCCCATGAGACGTGCCATCTGGCAGTTTCCTTAATCGTTGCGGAGGTCTGCTCCCTGTCCGTCCCCTCGTCTTGGCGGGGCACCGGCCTCCGAACCGGTGGTAGGCGCGCACGCCCAGGGCGAACCCTGATTTCCGCAGCGTGCGGCTGGTGCTGGGAGTTCTTCTTGCCAATCCGAACTGCGGTTCGGTGCTTGGCTGGTGTCGCGTCGAGCGTTCGCCGTCGGCAAGCCTCGGGCGGGTGGTGCGAGGTCTCCCTCGCCTCCGCTCAGCCCTGGCGCTGCTTGTGGCGCAGGTTGTCGCAGATCACCATGACCCGGCCGTGACGGCGGATCACCTTGCACTTCTCGCAGATCTTCTTGACGCTCGGCTGAACCTTCACGTCCGTCCAATCTGTTGTGGTTCACAGGGGTGTGAACACAGTTTTTCCCCAGTCGGCGACTGGGGAAGCTCTGGTGTGAGTCTTTCGACTCGGCCCCGGCTCACGCCGGGACTGCCGGCTCGCAACCGACGCCGATCGCGCCGGGCACGATCACTTGTAGCGGTATACGATCCGGCCACGCGACAGGTCGTAGGGCGAGAGCTCGACGACCACACGGTCCTCGGGGAGGATGCGAATGTAGTGCTGCCGCATCTTCCCGCTGATGTGCGCGAGAACCTTGTGTCCGTTCTCGAGCTCGATCCGGAACATCGCATTGGGCAGCGGCTCGACAACTCGACCCTCGACCTCGATGGCCCCGTCTTTCTTCGCCATGTCCTCCGCGATCCCGGTTACGCTCAACCTGGTTTGTTTGCTGGTTCTGCTCGAATGGGACCGATCGCCGGAGCGAACCGCTCGCACACAAACAGGCGGCGCCTAGGTGCACCGCCGCTCCAGCTTACCGATCCGTTCCGGATCGGGCAAAAATGCCTCCCTGTATACCCGTGTCGCCAGCGGTTTCGCAGCCGTCTTCCCACTCGTGGCGGGCCTCGGACGCTGCGCCGCGACGGCACCGGGTTGTCGCGTAAACTGGCCGCTGTCCAGGTATTTGGGTCGAACGGATCGAGGGGGACGCGTGAGCCGGCGCAGCGTGCGAGCCACCGGCGTGGGCGCTCTCGGTCACGGCCGAAGCGAGCGGCAGGGAGGCGAGGCCGTGAGTAATCGTAGCGAGCGAGTCAACGGCAGAGCGTCCCTGGCCACGACCGAGCCGAGCGGGCAGCGAGGGCAGTCGTGACCGAGCGCAGCGAGCGAGAGATCGGCACGCCGAACATCGGCGAGGCGCAGTCGTGAGCCGTAGCAATGACGGCCTGCCCATGCTGCCGCCGTGGCTGTCGGAGAGCGACGTCAGCCAGAGCGGCTACGAAGCGCCGGTACAGAACCTTCCGCACGACGACCTCATCGAGGACTTCCCCAGCCGCAGGCGCGGCCGTTTGCGCGGCCGCGCGCCCGAGGCGGAACGCCCGGATGCCGCACGGCCGGAGAAGCGCCGTAAGGGCTGGCGCCGCGACAAGCACGAGGGGAATGCCGAGGAGGATCAGCGGCAGGGCGACGCGAGTCGCGCGCCCGCGCCGGTTCCGGAGGAGCCCGCACCGGCTCGTGCCCCGCACGAGTCGTGGCAGCAGCCACAGGAGTCCTGGCAACAGCCGCAAGATTCTCTGCAACAGCCGCAAGATTCTCTGCAGCAGCCACAGGAGTCCCGGCAGCAGCTTCCGCAAGAGTCCCTCCGGCAGCAGCCGCAAGAGGCCTGGCAGCAGCCGCAAGAGGCCTGGCAGCAGCCGCAAGAGTCTCGGCAACAGCCATACCAGGCCTGGCAGCAGCCGCAAGAGTCTTGGCCCCACCCACAGGCGGCCCAGCACCCGCAGGGGTCCTGGCAGCAGCCCGGCTACGACCGCACTCCACCGGCGCAGGACAATTCGTGGCAAGCGCCGCCGGAGCGCACCGGCGCTCCGCAGCACAGCCTGCCCACGCGCAATCCGTCGCAGCCCTCACCCGGTTTCCAGCCACTGGGCAGCAGGTCCGCGAACCCGCCCGCGTCGAGCGAACAGCAGGCGGACCGGCCGGAGCTCCCGCCGCCGCCCCGGCAACCAGCCGACGACCGGCCCGCTCCGCCCCGGAACGACGAGCATGCCCCGCCATCGCACGGCCAGAGCACGCCGGGCCAGGGCGTCGGCGGCCGACCTCCGCTCGGGCCGAAGCACGGTGGATGGCCGTCCACCGGCAACCCTCGCCTCGATGCCGCCCTGTCGGCCGTGGCTCCGAGCCTGTGGCCGAACTCGGCTCCGCCCAATCGGACCACCCCACCGATCGGCCCGAGCCCGACCGGAAACGAGGCGACTCAGCGCGGCGAGTCTCGCGAGACCCCACCCGCCGGTCCGAACCAGACCTGGCCTACCTCGACATCGACCGGCCGCGAACCGGCCGCGCGATCGCCTCGAGCCGGATATCCCGCCGCGCCTCCGTCCGCTCCGGACCAGGCGGCGCGGCAGGGCGGACACTCCTCGACACCGACAAGCACACAACCCGCACCGCAGCCACCCATCGACCCGGCGACGCCGACTCCCGACCGACGCAGGGCCGACCACACCGCGCGGCAGAACGCTCAGGCACCGACCGGCGTGCCATCCGCTCCGGAGCAGGCGGCGCGGCAGGGCGGACACTCCTCGACACCGACAAGCGCACAGCCCGCACCGCAGCAGCCCATCGACCCGGCGACGTCGACTCCCGACCGAAGCACGGCCGACCACACCGCGCGGCAGAACGCTCAGGCACCGACCGGCGTGCCATCCGCTCCGGAC